>JAGHSE010000118.1 GCA_018066015.1 Candidatus Colivivens equi | reverse complement strand
TATGGATACATTACTATCAAGGTTAAATGAAAAAATGATGACTAATTGGTTATAAAATGGTGGCTGTTGGAGAAAAAAACGATAACTGGACGAAAAAGAATGACTTTATGTTGAAAAAAATGAAAATGGTACTTTGATATTCGTATTTATTTCTTACCTTTGCACTTGCAATGCAAATAAGAGAGATAATAGATACTCTTGAAGGATTTGCCCCACTGGCTCTGCAAGAAGATTTTGATAATGCTGGTGTACAAATTCAGTCGGTTCCGGACGAAAAGGTCTCAGGTATTTTATTATGTTTGGATATCACTGAAGAGGTGATGGAGGAGGCAATTCGTTTGGACTGCAATTTGATTGTCTCGCATCATCCATTATTATTTCATGCCAAGAAGAAAATAACAGCAGACGATTATATTGGGCGTTGTATATGTAAAGCTATCAAGAATGGAATAACTCTTTATTCAGCTCATACTAATCTTGATAACGCAAAGGGTGGTGTGAACTTTATGATGGCTGAATATTTAAAATTAAAGAATGTGCAATTTCTTTTATGGAATGAATGTCATTCTGGCGGTTCGGGTATAATAGGGGAGTTACCATCAGTAATGTCGAAAGAGAATTTTTTGACTTTTGTCAAGCAAACGTTTCAAGCTGGTGTGGCACGATATAATGACTGCAATATTTCGAATATTAGGACAGTTGCACTATGTGGAGGTGCTGGTTCTTTTCTTGTGCAAGATGCAATCAAACAAAAAGCTGATGCGTTCATTACTGGTGAAATATCTTATCATCATTTTTTTGGCTATGAAAATGATATATTGATAGTAGAATTGGGACATTACGAAACGGAACAATATACTGTTCAACTCCTACGACGTGTCATCACTGAAAAATTCTCGGATGTACGAATATATGAAACGAGTATAAAGACAAATCCAGTGAACTATATGTAAAATATGAGTGATAGTAAACTAATATAATACAAAGTAATACTTAAAACAGTTAACAACATTATGGCAGCAAAAAAAATAGCACCAGAAGAAATGCAAGTTGAGGATAAACTCAAAGCACTCTTCCAACTTCAGGCAATATTGTCTGAAATTGATCGTATTCGTACTTTGCGTGGAGAACTTCCTTTAGAGGTTGAAGACTTGGAAGATGAAATTGAAGGTCTAAAAACTCGCATTCAAAAAACTACAGAGGAGATTCATAATATTCACGTTAATTTGAATGAACTCAAGGCTAAGGCAGAACAAGCTACAAGTTACATTGAAAAATACAAAGAACAGCTTGATAATGTCCGAAATAATCGTGAATTTGATACTTTGAACAAAGAAATAGAATTTCAGGGCCTAGAAGTGGATTTATGTAATAAGAGAATTCGTGAATCACAACAAACTGAAAAAGTAAAAGAAGAACTTCTTGAAACAAGTAAAGCTACATTGGCTGAACGTGAAAGTGATTTACAGTTGAAACAAGAAGAACTTGAGGAAATTGTGGCTGAGACAAAGGCTGATGAAGAACGTTTGCGTGAGAAAGCAAAAGATTTAGAAATTCAAATTGAACCTCGACTCCTTACTTCTTTTAAACGAATTCGTAAAAGTAGTAGAAATGGATTGGGTATTGTATATGTTCAGCGTGATGCTTGTGGAGGATGCTTTGCTAAAATTCCACCTCAGAAACAGCTTGATGTTCGTATGCGTAAAAAAATTATAGTATGTGAATATTGTGGAAGAATTCTTATCGATCCAGAACTTGCAGGAGTAAAATCTGCTGATTCTGCTAAGACTGATAAACCTCGCCGTCGTCGAAAGACTACTGAAACTCCAGAAGATTAAATAATAATTACTGATATGAATAAATAGGTTCGCAAACGTTGTGAACCTATTTATTTTGTACTGTATTTCAGTTAAGAAATATGTTGTGATTTACTACGACATTAAATCCTGATTTTACTACGACATAAATTATTCTGATTTTGCTGTTACATTAGACGTAATCTGTAAAGGGGTGTTCTATTAATTACATTTTAGGTGATTTTGACTTTTGTCTTCCTCCTTCGCACCTCGGCAATGCCAAGCAAGCTTGCAATTGCTCTCGGTTTGT
>JAGHSE010000425.1 GCA_018066015.1 Candidatus Colivivens equi | reverse complement strand
ATATTACATTATGTGTGGAAACATAAATTGTTTCCATTAAAACAAATGATAACTACAGATGGCCGTAGCGTGGAAGTGATAAATCCAGGTTTTCACAACACTGATGCTGGTCCTGATTTCTTAGATGCAAAAATCAAAATTGAAGGCATAGAATGGGTAGGAAATGTAGAAATCCATTTGAAGGCATCTGATTGGTATCTACATCATCATAATGTAAATAAAACGTATGATAATGTCATATTACATGTAGTGGAACAGTCAAATTGTGATGTTTCATATCCTGATGGCACAAATATTCCACAACTCATTATTCCAATACCCGAGCACATTAAAAATAATTATGAAACACTTGTGACTTTAGATTATTACCCAAGATGTAAAAAAATAATAGGGAATATATCCCTCCTTTTAGTTCATAATTGGTTATCTGCTTTGCAAATTGAACGATTAGAATTACGAACACATCAAATCAAAGAGCGTCTAAAACAATGTGAATATGATTGGGAACACACTCTGTTCGTCACAATGGCACGTAATTTTGGTTTTGGTATTAATGGAGATGCTTTTGAAAGTTGGGCATATACTATACCTAAGCATGCCATAAACAAACATCGTAATGACCTATTCCAAATAGAAGCCATATTATTCGGGCAAGCTGGACTATTAGAAGATAGTGCTATACCAGATGTATATAAACAAAATATCACACAAGATGATTATTATCAAAGGCTGAAACATGAATATAACTATCTCCGTCACAAATTTAATCTTACCCACATAAATCCACATATCTGGAAATTTCTTCGTCTGCATCCACAAAACTTTCCACACATACGCATTGCACAAATAGCAATGATGTGGTATGAACAAAAATCTAATTTTTCTAAGTTTATTGAGGCTACGAGTATTGCAGAACTACGTGATTTATTAGATAGCCACGTTAGTCAGTATTGGAAATGCCACTATACATTTGCATCAACAAAAACTCCTGAGATTGAAAAAGGACTCACTAATGTATCAAAAGATTTAATCATTATAAATACAATAGTGCCAATATTATTTGCATACGGAAAACATAAGTATAAGGAAAGTCTTTGTGAACGAGCCATAAACCTGCTTGAAGAATTAAAACCAGAAAATAATCATTTCGTGCGTGAATGGGCAGAAGCTGGTATTGTTTGCCAATCTGCAGCCGACTCTCAAGCCATAATCCAACTCACAAAACAATATTGTCAGCCACATGAATGTCTGCGATGCCGATTCGGTTATGAATTCATACGCCACACTCCTGACTTCCTAAAAGAAAAGTAAAGTATATTATTTCACAAGTATGTCAAAACCCAGGGTAGCCCCTGGGTTAGTTTTTATGTACTTCCACCGGGAATCGAACCCGGATCTAATCTTTAGGAGAGATTTGTTCTATCCATTGAACTATGGAAGCCGATACCCCCTCGTAATATTATGATTCCTTTTGTTCTTTTATATTTCCAACAGCCTCAACTACATTCATAACGTAGTCACCCAATTTTTCACATTCAGAGATGATATCCATGTAATAAACACCCATTTGATAGTCATATTCATGGTTATTTACATCAATAATATTCTGATTCTTGAGTTGTGAACGATAGTGATTAATTTCGTGCTCAATGTTGTTTGACTGATTTACATCTACATACTGATATTCACTCAAACGGCACATCACCTTATTCATTTGAGAAAGTGCATCATCAACAAGGTTAAGCATACAATGAAGATGTTCAAACTGCTTTTCTGTAAATTCAAATTGAGAATGATGCTGACGTTTACGCTTAATGGTTCGAGCTATATTATAATTACTATCACACACACTCTCTATTTCAGTTACCTCACGAAGCATACGTTGTATTTCAGTTTTTGACTCTATGCTCAATCTACCCTCACTGACTTGATTCAAATACTTTGCTATCTCTAGTTCCATATTGTCACTGATATTCTCATATTTTTCAATACGAGTATATAGCTTCATGAAATCTTCATCCTTCTCTGTGTGAAGCAATTCCTGTACCAGTCCAAACATCCTCTGACTTCTCTGTGCATAAGAATTGATTTCTTTCTTAGCTTCGAGAATAGAAAGTTCGGCTGTTGACATTAGACCACCACTAATAAAGTGCAGACGAGGTATATCTTCCTCTGCAGAAGGTTTTGACTTAATTATCCAGCACACAATCTTTTCCAGAGGCTTGATAAACCATATTAAGATACAAGTATTGATTACGTTAAACGAAGTGTGAAAAGCAGCAAGAACCACACTAAGGATGGCCATATTTTCAAGAGATGATCCTGGAGTGTAACCTACAAGCCCACACACAAAATTGACAAAAACATGGAATATACACAACACCCAAATCACCCCAAACACATTAAAGATAAGATGAGCCATAGCAGCCCTACGAGCCTGAGTAGAAGCAGAAAGCGCAACGATATTTGATGTTATAGTAGTTCCTATGTTTTCCCCCATAACCAGAGCAATACCCATATAAATGTCAAGCACCCCTGCCGAACACAGAGTCATAGTGATAGCCATGATAGCAGCAGAACTCTGAACCGCACAAGTCATTAACCCCCCAATAAAGAGAAATAGCAAGTACGACCCATACCCCCATCCACTAATTGAAGCAAAGAATTGCGCTACAGAAGGATTCTGATCTAAATGCATATCAGCAGCATTAGTTTTCAGAGAAATAAGACCCAGCAACATAAAACAAAGTCCCATCAAAAATTCCCCCCCGTTTCTATTCCTCTTAGAGTAGATAAGAGCCATACCGATTGCCAAACAAGTATAGACAATGTATTTGATATCAAAACTCCCCCCCAGCACCATAATCCACGCAGTGGCAGTAGTACCAATGTTGGCACCCATAATCACAGATATAGCCTGAGCAAGAGAGAGCAGACCAGCGCTCACAAAACTTACAGTCATAACCGTCGTTGCCGTAGATGACTGAACAGACATCGTGATAAACGAACCAGTAAGAACACCCGTAAAACGATTAGTAGTCATAGTTCCAAGCACCTGGCGAAGTTTGCTACCCGCCATCTTCTGCAAACCCTCACTCATCACCTTCATACCATACATCAAAAGAGCTACTGAACCAATGAGAACCAAAAAAGGAAGAAAATTAGACATATACCTTAATTCATTATCTATTACTACAAAATACAAGTGATTACCACCTACCACTGTATGAATCAACCTTGCCATTCAACGTTTTCCAAATGCAAAATTACAAAAAAAGTCTTAACTTATACGAAAAAACAACAAACTTTTGTTACATTTGCAAATAAAAAATATTTACACTATGAAAGAATTCCAATCAGTCCCAATGACCTTACAAATACACGATAAGGCAACAAACGAAGTGAAATTTACCACAATCAACAACGTACCACAACTCAATGAAGTAATCAGTAATGGATTTTCACGTGAGATAGTCAATTCATTTGAAACCCGACAAGAGTGGAATATCGGATATATTGCCTATCAAATAGCACAACAAAAAAATATCAAAGTCGTGATGGTAGCAGGACCCTCTTCAAGTGGAAAGACTACATTCAGCAAACGTCTGTCTCTACATCTTCTCGTACTTGGATTTAAACCCTTCCCTATATCTCTGGATGATTATTTTGTTGATAGAGAATTGACACCAGTTGACGAAAATGGAGAGAAGGACTATGAAACAGTAGATGCACTCAATGTAAGACTCTTTCAAGAAAATATGCACGACCTCATGGAGGGTAAAGAAATAGAACTCCCACGGTATGATTTCAAATCAGGTAGAAGTACACAAAGCGGAACAAAACTCAGACTGACAGAAGGAATGATACTAGTCATAGAGGGAATACATGGTTTGAACCCTGTGATGACAGAAAACCTTCCTAAAGAAAACCTATTCAAGATTTATGCTTCATCCCTAAATCGCTATTACATTGACGAAACAAAATATGTGTCACGCACAGACCACAGACTTATACGTCGAATCATACGCGACATGAAATATCGGGGAACAAGTGCAAAAGAAACTATTTCACGCTGGTCCAGCGTACGACGTGGCGAAAATAAATGGATATTCCCATACCAGCAAAATGCTGATGTAGAATTCTGTAGCACTCAACTCTACGAATTGGCCATACTGAAAAATCAAGCACTCACGGCACTTGCCGAAGTTCGTCCGTCAGATGCTGAATTCTCCAAGGCACAAGAACTCATTGACCTTCTTACAAGTTACAAAACTATTGATGAAAAATACGTTCCGCAGACATCACTCCTACGCGAATTTCTTGGAGGCAGTAATTTCCATTATTGAGTATTTGAGTTGAACCCTGAGGGGAAGGAGAGTGAAGTACAACTAAAAAAATGAACTTGTTATTCTCCAACCAACACATGACCATCGGGTGAAAGGCCTTCTGCTGAGAGTTGAATCTGAGTAGCAGAAAGGTTGTTATAGAATATTATTTTAGCTTCACCATTTGCGTCAGTCTTTATGTTTGGTTCCCAAAATAGTGTACGCCGAAGGTTTTCAAGAGGAGGTAGCACTCGTAAGTCCTCCATTGAAAAAGTCTCTGGTATATTGTAACCTCTGAAATGAGTGCGACGAAGCCCCTTCTGACTTTCTGTGGTAAATCTTATCTGTCTGTAAAGATAAATTCTCACACTGCTTTCTTCTTCTCTTGGACTCCACGGCACTATATATATGGCCTTAACTTCGTCCATCCATTTTGGAAATTCAATTATGTCGTCAAAACTATTTGCACCTACGATTCTTACGAAATGACCTTCATCGCTGACAAATGTAGCAAGTCCGTTGTCAATAATCCAACGTATCTTTCTACCTCCATACGACATGTGTCCCTCCCATATTTCTGACATATCTACCTCGTCGTCTTCTTCTTTTTCCTCCTTTGATGCTCCACCTGTCTTAGAACTAAGACGAGGGAGGTCAAAGCACTCGGCATTGTTGAACATAGGATTTCTGCGAGCCAGAAATTCAAACACACTTGGCACGGCTTCGCCACGGTCTAAGAATTTGTCTAATTCTTCAGGACCATTATAATAAACTGTAGCCCAATGACGTCCTTCGCGTTGATTATACCATTGTATGTTATCGTTTGTAAAAAATTTCTTACGGGCTTTTACAGTAACTTGCGGTATGACGTGCACTTTCTCAGCGTAATTAAGTTGGGGGGACTGACTTTCTCCCTGAAGTAATGATTTACCATTGTCAAGAGTAGAAAGGGTAGGGAGTGATTTCTGAATAAGACGAGTTTCGCTGGGTGTGATGAACCGTGGAGTTGGTGCAAACTGGCGGTCAATGCCAACATAGAAGGTCTTGCGCTTGTCGTTGATTTTGGTAAATATCTGCAATTCCCATTCATCACTAATGTCGGGTACCTTCAAGGCATAATTGCCTAAAGAATCAGTGCGTGTAACCCCATGCAGGCTTTGTCCTTGACGATTAAATAGATATGTGTCTAATTCAACATTGCGCACAGGATTTTTCTTTCTGTATTCACGTAATCTACCATACAAAAACAGTCCGTCTTCAATGGGTTGAGGTGAGTCAAACCACTTACGACCAGTCATAATTTCCCAATCATATCTTCGCCACCCCTGTACCATCATGAGCATATCTGCCTTTTCACGATGTTCCATGTCGTCGGACTCAAAATAATAATCTATATTAGCAATGTATCCCTTCACATCGCTCGAGAGGAGCATCCACGTCCTTGCACTTCCTTCCTTGCCTCCCGTCATACTTCCGTAGTCCGTTGCTGAAAATGAAAATGTAGAGTTGGGTTTGGTTTTAGCAAGTATTTCCACTTCTGAACAGGGGCCTAGCCCTTTAGAAATAGGGGTAAAGAGGATGCTATCACCAGCCTCTGGCTTTGGATAAATCCAGAACATTCGTTCACTGAGGATTTGTCCTTCAGAATTGAATACTGTTAATTGGTTGACGCCTCCTGGCAGATGATTACGGTCGAGTTCTAGTTCTATGAGTGGATAGAGTCTCATTGTATCACACGTCACAATCCTGCCATCATGCATCACTGCATATCCTCCTTCTTGTAATTTGGAATTAATGGCTGAATATTTTGTAGTGATAGTAGCCATGATTTGATCACTTATCACGTCAAGATTTATGACAGTACCCTCCGACTTAACTACTGGCAGGGGGAATCGCTGGATGTTACGACGTTTTTTGTAATTCTGCATTGTCAACCATAATTTCTCACCAGTAGGTGTAATCTCGAATATGCCTCGCCCTGTAGAATCGGTTTCAACTCTACACACTGTCTCGCCTGCCTCGTTCACTATGCCCCCCCTTCCTGCATAGGCTGACCCGTTGTCATCAATCACCATCACTGCAACCCGACTTTTCAGTCCTTGCACCAAATCTCCACCTTCGGGGTAAAAATGTGCTGATATTTTCTCAGGTGCATCATCGGTGTAAATACCATCCTTAGCTGCTGCAAGATATAATGAATCTGCCATTCGTGAATTTGGATTGCGGTCTTTGTACAGCACTTTGCTGATAGTAGGATGAGAATAATCGCCATATTTCTGTGGAGCTTCAAAAATAGGAAACACTCGTGAAAACATGGCATTTACGCCCCAGTTCAACAAATAACGTGTGTATGCCCTGACTTCATAAAAACCAGTTCCAAGGATGCTATCCAATTTTATTTGTCCCCATGCGCCACCATCATCATCAATGTGCAGTTTCTGAGTTTCAAGGACATCCCCACCAGGACTAAGGAGTTCTACATAGAGTACTCGAGATAAATCTGAATTACGATATACGAAATGTAGGTCATTTGAATCATTGCCGTCATTTGTACTACTTGAACTTCTTGATTCTTGATTTTCGGATTTCGGATTTATGCCAGGAGTCACCACATATGCCTTGTACCATATAGTTTCGCCCTTGAAATAACCTGTATTATCAAAATGAAGATAGACTTTCTCTTGTGGATAGAGACTACTGAATTTTGTTGCTTTCTGCAATACCTCAATAGCATTATGCTGTGCGAACCCTGATATACAAGGTAAACTTGCAACAAGACTACTTAATATCAAATATTTTATTAACCAAACTTTTCTCATTTGTCAGTAAATTACTCGTAAATTTTATCGTAAATTTTATTCTTTTTATCTCACGCAGAG
Organism: Candidatus Colivivens equi; assembly: GCA_018066015.1. Lineage (GTDB taxonomy): Bacteria > Bacteroidota > Bacteroidia > Bacteroidales > Bacteroidaceae > Colivivens > Colivivens equi. The sequence goes on along the minus strand of JAGHSE010000425.1, from coordinate 4,000 downwards.
GCGTCTCAGCCAGCTTTGCTGGTACGATTTAGTTAGCAGAGCATTTCTTACAAAACAAGTTTTGCAGACCTGCTCTTCTAACTAAATCTCGCCCATCTTTGATGTGCGCTGAGACTTTGCAGAGAGAACAGAGAGACGCAAAGTTTCTGTGCTATTATCCTAGGCAAAGGAAAACACTATCTGTTTATTTTCACTCAAAATATATATTTTTTATTAATTGGATAAGAATTACCTCGCATTGTTTGATAGTTTATCCCATTTGGGTTGACTGCGCCATCCTACAAATGACTATAAACGCAATGTTCGATGAACAAGTCTGTCTTTCTCTGCAAAGTCTCAGTGCACATCGTAGATGGGCGAGATTGAGTTATAAAAGTAATTATTCAAAACTGTTTGTAATATGAACTTTAATAACTAAATCGTACCAGCAAAGCTGGCTGAGACGCCTCTGCGTGAGATAAAAAGAATAATATTTACGATTAAATTCGCGGATAATTTACGGGCATTTACGTTTTTAAAAAAATATATATGATGCCTACGGCGTAATTTTCGCAAATTTTCGTGTAGGGCCTTCGGCACTCCTCGGGAGAGATAAACCTCTCTTCGTCGCAAGCAGAATGACATTCAGTCATTCCACCGTGGTAAAAAACTTTGCGTCCCTCTACCTCGCATTGCTTGATAGTTTATCCCATTTGGGTTGACTGCGCCAACCTACAAATGACTATAAACGCAATGTTCGATGAACAAGTTTGTCTTTCTCTGCAAAGACTCAGTGCACATCGTAGATGGGCGAGATTGAGTTATAAAAGTAATTATTCAAACCTGTTTGTGATAAGGACTCTAATAACTAAATCCTACCAGCAAAGCTGGCTGAGACGCCTCTGCGTGAGGAACCAAAAACAGACGCCTCTGCAAACTTATTTACGTTATAAAAAACCATGCCATAGGCACCAGTTTATAGTAATCGCTATACATACGAAACTTAAACAGACTTAGTTTTTGAATAAACAGACACAAAAACACTTGCTCATCAAAGTGTGCAGACTAATATTTTGGTCAGTGAAGGCAGAGATAACATTTACCTTCTAAATATTTTCTTACCATTCTTGATAATAATACCTTTGTAGTTCTCATTCACTCTCACTCCGTTCAAGTTGACGTTGACGTTAAACGAGTTATCGTTGACATTGTCGTTGTTGTTAAATCTGTTATCGTCGTTGACGTTGTCAATGTCGGCAGGTATGCCTCCAAGTCCTCGTACAAATCCTGCATATACATGTTTGCGGTAGTAGTTGATGTCCCATATTCCAACTGGTGTGTTAGCACGCCAACCACTATTGGATGGAGCATCGGTAGGACACCATTGACAGATGCCCCATTGTTGTGATGGTGGTATGATACTTAGGTATTGTTTTATTATCCATTCATAGTAGTTTGCCATCTCTTTGTGTTGTGATTCGGTCATGTTGCCTGTAGGAACATCATTTCCGTTAGCATCTACATATCCCATATCCATTTCGCTGACTCTGACATATTTACCAGTGGCTGCCATGAGTTTGAACATATTGGTAATTGCACTCTTCTTGCTATTTTGGGTGGAACTATTTTTGTAGAACGATATGTGCATTTGGGTTCCTATACCATCAATATATGTCACACCATCTGCTTCCCATTTCTTTATCCAATTGATGAGTGACTTGAGTTTTTTATTGTTGTCCCAATCACTTTCTAGATTGTAGTCGTTGATAAAGAGTTTGATGTCGGCAGGTCCATACTTACGTGCCAAACGACATGCTTGACGTACATATTCAAGGTCGCCCATGTAGTCTTGCCAATAGAAGGCATCACCTCCTACGTCCCATGTACCTCCTGGACTGTAGCCTTGTGAGTGTTGGAGTGTATAGTTGCCCGAACCATCATTGCCCCCGCCTGAGATGGCTTCATTCACTAAATCCCAACCTTTGACTTTACCTCCACATGCTTGCATCATGCCCTTTATCCATTTATCCATAGCATATACAAGGGTGTCATGGCGTTCTTGTTGGGTGAGAGGTATGGAACTTGGTACATATATGTATGTAAGGTTAGTACAGATGGTTGGTGTGGAAATACCTCCTCCGTATGTCTTCACTCGGAATGAACTTGTTCCTTGTCCTTCAAAGTCTCCATTCTTTATTCGTTCTACTCCGTTGATTTTGAAACTGACGTTGTCAAGGTAGTAATTGTTAGCATCAGCCAATTCACTTAGGTTAAGGGCTATGCTCTCACCAGCCTTGGAGAGTGTACCGCTCAAATTGATTGTTTTCCATTCTGTTGTAAAATTGATATTGCCTAATGCTTCATAATGAACGTATGTGCCTGGTGAGGTATGTATCTGTGTAGATGCATAGGCTGGTTTGTCAGCACGGACTTCGGCTTTGAGTTCATATTTTGCATTGGCTGGAAAACTGCCTAACATAAACCACATCTGATTATCCCACACATCAGTCTGGCGAGCTGTTGACTCTACCTTGAGACACCGGCGTTCTTCATTGATTGTACGTCCTTTTTTCTTTTCTTCAAATTTAATATTTCGGATATATATGTCTCCCACAAATTCACCACATTGTAATAAAAGGAAATTGCCTGCCAAAACAGCCTTGTAGTTCATTTCTACGTCTTTCCATGTTGTGGAAAAGGGTATATCGTGAGTAGTCCCTGAACCCCAATCACCTAGTTTGGTGTGCATCTTTCCAGACTTTGTACCTTTTATGGTCATGGTCATCTTGTAAGTCTTGCCTGTTTCAAGGTTGATATTGTCGGCTGCAACAAACTGTACTTCCCATGAGTTATTTGTCTTAGTGGTATGGATATGCAGCCCATCTGTGGCATCGAAACTGAGTGTAAAACCATATTGAGTTTTATCGGCTGTCCATCCTACATTTTGATTTGTGCGAAAGTCCTTTGAGTATTTCTGCACATAGACGTCAACATCACCATCAGTCAAATCCGGTGCAGGTCGGTCAGCTATCAGTTTATATAACCACCCATTTGGTTGTTGTGAATGCCATGCCAGAGTGTGTCCATAAACACTCAGTCCTGCTTTTGTGGCAGCATTTACATATTGGGTGACGGTACTGAAGTTCATATTACCATTGCCATCTACGCAACTTGCCATTTTCATAGCATTACCAGCTACAGTTTCATTGAAGTTCTTATTAATCATGTTTCGGAACGTGGTCTCATTCAAGTATGAACTTACAGTGGTACCAGAACCGAGTTTGAAATTAGGATATTTATCGCGATTGATATATTCCTTGAGGGCTTGGTAGTCATCAAGATAACGATAGTTATCGTTGTTAGGCTTGCCTAATTCAAATTTCTCTTGTGCTACTGCTGATGTAACTACGAATGACAGTAAAGCAAGTAGTAATAGTTGTTTCTTCATACTTGCAAATATTTTTATTGTAACATTAAATTTTTAGAACCTACCTTAAACTGATAATTGTGAAAAGTCACTTGCAAATATAGTATATAATTTCTAATTATACAAACAATTTTTCACTTCAATCTACCCAAAAAATGTCACAATGAATGCTAATGCACTAGTTCTATGGTGCTATAGTGCCTTTGCGCTCCTTGTCCTCGTTTATTTTTTAGGTTATGATGTCTGACGTGAGGCGTGGTAATCTCTGCCGTAAGGTGTATTAATCTATTGCGTGAGTTGTGATGCTCTCTTGCGATAAGTGTTAACTTCTTTGTAAGATAAGTTATGTTACAAAGGTCGTGACTGCTTGCGTTAAAGATGTTCAACTGATTGTAACGACAATGACAACAACAATCCCAGTGGTGGGTATGGTTTTTGTTTTTATTTCTTCTGTGAGTTTGAAGACGGCTTTGTAAGAGAAATCATTATAGGTGGGTTCTATAAATTCATTTCTTGCGATTTTGACTTTTGTCTTCCTCCTTCGCACCTCGGCAATGCCAAGCAAGCTTGCAATTGCTCTCGGTTTGTCGTCGG
>JAGHSE010000380.1 GCA_018066015.1 Candidatus Colivivens equi | reverse complement strand
GGTTAATTCCTGTGCCCGGTTTAATACTTTGTGACACGACCTTTCCACACCCTTCAACACGCACTTTCAAACCTCTACTAGCCACTGCAAAAACAGCATCTCGGGCACCCATTCCAATCAAATCTGGCATTACATTTTCTGATACAGGCAACGAAGAGAATGTCAATTTGCCATTGTTCTCTGATGAAACTGCCCAATCTGAATTGTCGTATTTTTTGTTAGTGTAGGAAATATTCAATTCATTCAACACATAACTGATTGCAGGCATGTACCCATTCAAAATTCTTGGAGTAGATACAAATAACGAATCCTTGAGCCGAGACAAATCTGATGTAACAGCACTGGCATATACTTTTTCTGCAATTGTTGCAAACACAGGACCAGCCATACCACCACCTGAAGCCTTTGGTCCATGTTTACGAATTGCAACAACACATGTGTATTTTGGGTCTTCAGATGGATAGTACCCACAAAAACTTACTAGATATTGCCTACCTCCATTTGTGTAACCACTCTTCCCCTGAGACACTTGAGCAGTACCCGTTTTACCCGACACATGGAATTTAGCACTTCCAGCCTTCTTCCCTAGTCCCTCCTTGTCGTTTACCACTCTAAAGAGGGCATCGTGGATATAATTCAGTGTCTGAGGTTTGCATATTTGTTCTTTTATCACCTCAGGAGGAAATTCTTCAATTATTTCACCATTTTTTTGTATAGCCTTGACCAGTCTCGGACGCATCATTTTGCCGTTATTGGCTATTGCATTATAAAAAGTCACAGTAGATATAGGTGGGATCTGAGTGTTGTAGCCTATTGACATCCAAGGCAACGATGCATTAGACCACATTTTCGAACCAGGAGACTGAACGTATGGAGTACCCACTCCAGCGAATGGCATACCTAATGAATCAGCAATTCCAATACGATGCAAACCTGCAATAAATTTCTCGGGATGATTGTGGTAGTGCATGTCTATCAAACGACTTACTCCGATATTTGATGAAAACATCAATGTGTGAGGTACGTCAATAACATGATATCCTCCACTGGTCCAATTATGATCTCTCATCATCGAACCATGCATCCTATATACTCCACTATAAGTATCTATTTGGTCTGTATAATTTATAGCGCCGTCATCAAGAGCGACCATAATAGATGCCGTCTTAAAAGTAGAACCTGGTTCCATTCTTGCCGCTAGTGCCCAGTTGCGCATCTCATAATATTCTCCGTCATCAGCCCTTTCCAAATTTACAATAGCCTTTACATCACCTGTCTGCACTTCCATTAAGACTACTACTCCCCATATTGCATTCAGTTCATGTAATTGTTTACGAAGAGTAGTTTCACATATATCTTGCATTCCAATATCAATGGTGGAAATCAAGTCGTAGCCATCTTTGGCAGGTACGTCAATGATATCCAGAAATTTAGATCTAACTTTCTTTCTATGTCTGATACCCGTCTCTCCACGAAGCATTGAATCATAAGCCAATTCTATCCCAGAGCGGGCAGAATCCTTTGCTCCATACATTTCTCCCAACATTCTTTTTGCTAGAGAACCAAAAGGTTTTTTTCTGTTGTTGCGTTCTTCGATAGTAAGTCCAATGAGATATTTGTGGTTTTTGTATTCACAGAAGAACGGCAGACTCATTAATTGATTAAATTGGATATAATTCAATACTTGATGAGAACATACTTCATAGTATCTACTTCGTTCGTTCCATCCCTTTTCTAGATATTTACGATATTCTTTTGCAGTTTTAGCTGGACAAATCTCATGAAGTCCGTTACAAATAGAATCTAGATTAGTATGAAATAGGGAATCTTTTTTTGCCCAAGTTATGGAATCCAACTTTGTGAAAGGAGCTTTTCCAGACATTGCATCCTTGGAAAGACCTGAAAGAAAATCAATATATACTTTATAATCAGGCAAACTACTCGCCAGGAGTTGCCCGTCTGCTGAAAGAATATTTCCTCTTTTGGGACTTACGGGAAGACTATCTGTCTCAAACATATTCTTCATATCCATCATTTTCTCATGATCAATGGTCATGATTTTCAGCATAAAGCAGACAATTGCAAGTGCAAATAAAAATGCAAGTACAACCACCCAAATAAACTTTCCCGCAATATATTTTTTATCAAATTTCATTCTTCTACGTCGTTTTTGATGATGTAAGTAGGGGTTATCTGGCTTACAAGAGCAGTATCCCCATTTCTGATAAGTTGTTCTTCTATGAGCGACTGACGACTTTTATTCAATAATTCACTTGACTGAGTGAGAACATTATATTTTTCTGTTTGTAATCTTATCTGCAAACTATCTATCAATATAGCTTCTTGTTGACCTGCGTATCGATTTCCAGTATAAATTAACATTAGTAATACCACAAATATAACGAATATAACCTGCCGCATGAGTAATTTGCTTTGAAGTATGTCACCACCGAGCACTGACTTCCATGATAACTCGCCATGTTTTTCCTCATCTTCATTTGCTAATCTCTTTATTGCCTCGATTACTTCTGTCTTCTCAGTTTCATATCGTTGCACAAGTATATCTTGTTCTTTTTCTTCCATAATGTAAATGCTGTATATAATGCCATTTCACTAAACTTAGAATTACTTAGAGTTTCTCTGCAATTCTAAGTTTTGCACTTCTAGAGCGTGGATTCAAAGCCTGTTCCTTGTCTGAGGGGCTTATCACTTTGCGATTGATAAGTTTGTATGTCGAATCAATTCTACCATAAATATCCTTATTGATTTGACCATCAACATTTCCACTTCTCATGATATTTTTCACCATTCTGTCTTCTAATGAATGGTAAGAAATCACTACGAGTCTGCCCCCTGGTTTGAGAATATCAGTTGCCGCATATAGCATTTCCTCCAAAGCCTCTAACTCGTGATTCACTTCAATTCGCAAGGCTTGAAATATCTTAGCTAAAGTCTGTTTGTCCTGTATCTGCAACACATCAAGCAAGTCTTCAATGAGTTCTATTCGCTTTGATTGGCGAGCCTTGACTATTTTGTTTGCAAGTTGTCGGCTGTTATTCAGCTCTCCATATTGATAAAACATATTTGCCAAATCGCACTCTGAATATACATTGACAATGTCTGCTGCAGTACGACCATGTCGTTGATTCATCCTCATATCTAGTTTGCCATTAAATCTAAAAGAAAACCCACGGTCCTCTTCGTCAAAATGGTGAGAACTAACACCTAAATCGGCAATAATACCATCTACATCCTCAACTCCATAATATCGCAAAAAGTTCTTTATGTATCTAAAGTTACTTCTCACAAAAGTGAATCTGGAATCAGATAATATATTTTCCTCTGCATCTGCGTCCTGGTCAAAACTGAATAAATGCCCCTTATCGTTGTCGTTATTTACCTTGTGAATCTCATACAAAATCTTTCGGCTATGACCTCCACCGCCAAACGTAACATCTACATATATTCCGTCTTTTTTTACATTTAGACCGAACACACTTTCATCCAATAAGACAGGCACATGATAGGTGTTGACGTTCATCATTCTAAATAACTTTTGTAAAATTTTGATATTTAATTCAATCCTATTT
>JAGHSE010000368.1 GCA_018066015.1 Candidatus Colivivens equi | reverse complement strand
AATAAATAATTAACGAACTATGGGTGTTATTGCTATTTTGATGCTTTTGGCTTTTTCTTTGCATCTTGCTGTCCTTCTTTCAGTCACGATGCACGCATCGCTCCTTCATTCATGGCAACAACCTGCTAAAGAAAAAAGTCAAAATCACCTAAAATGTAATTAATAGAACACCCCTGAAATAATTTAAGAACAGAATTTTATACTAACAATATGGATATTACTAAGTTTTGTCAACAAATAGTCGATGCTTTTGCTAAAAATTTTATTTTGGAGGATAGGTACATGCTTATTCTTGAGGGTTTACTAACAACTATCATAATAACAATTTGCGCATCTGTTTTAGGAACCATTCTTGGTGGACTGGTTTGCTGGATGAGAATGAATCGTAATAAGTATCTTCGTAAATTTGCCAAATTGTATGTTGATATAATGCGTGGAACACCGGTATTGGTGCTGTTGATGATAATGTACTACATTATTCTTGCCCCTGTAATTAAATCTGCGGTGTTTGTAGCCGTCATTACATTCTCTATGAATGCTTCTGCTTATATATGTGAGATGCTACGCTCAGGTATTAAGGGAATAGATAAAGGACAGACTGAAGCTGGACTCTCTTTGGGCTTAAATAATAAACAGGTATTCTTTTATATCGTACTTCCTCAGGTTATTCGAAATATTTTACCTGTATATCATGGCGAACTTATCAGCTTGCTCAAAAGTACTTCTATTGTAGGCTACATTGCCATTGTAGATATGACTAAAGCTTCTGACCTTATTCGCTCTAGAACTTTTGATGCCTTTTTCCCTTTAATCATAGTTGCTATTATTTATTTTATATTAGCATGGCTACTTGGTGTATTTCTTAAGTATATTACTAATAGACAATCAAAGGTTGTGCTACCAATATTGGTCGCAAGTGCGTTTGTGTTGGGTGTGGTACATTATAGTAATACCGCAAATCATTCTGATGATGGCAACTCAGCACAATCTAACTTCCTTTTTAAAAATATTGAAGATATAGCTGATCATGGAAGTGTTGCCGTAATGGAAGGCTCTATTTACGATATTGAATACACTAAGAAATACCCATCTGCAGACATTAACAGAGTAAATAATATTTCTGAGGCAGCAGAGTTTGTTCTTTCTAACAAGGCAACAGCATTGATAGCACTTGATGTGCAGACTAAATATGTAATAAGGGAAAATCCTGAATTGATAGAAATGGACTCGCTGTTTTCTGCTTCTATGGGGGCTGGTTTTCCTAAAGGTTCTCCGCTGAAGAAACAATTTAATGATTTTCTTAGTATTCTAAAACAGAGCCAGGACTATCAAAATATGATTCATAGATGGATAGAATGTGATTTGGATACTGTTACAATGCCTGATATTGATTTACCTAAGGTAGGCGCTCCTTTAGTTATGGCAATAACTGGCACTCAAACACCTATGAATGTAGTGCGTGGAGATGAATATGTGGGTTTTGATGTTGAATTAGGCTTGCGCTTTGCAAAATATCTCAATAGACCTTTAGTGTTTGAGGTTACAACATTTCAGGGTATTATTCCTGAACTTACAACTGGAAGGGTTGACTTGGCAGTAAGTGATTTGATAATTACTCCTGAACGTGCTGAAATGATTGATTTTTCTGATGTTTATTACGATAGTTACGCTTCAATAGTCCTGCTCAAATCTACTTATTATGGTGCTACCGAGACCAAGCATTATTCTTATGTGTGGATTATCATTGTCCTCATATTATTAGTAGTATATTGGGGATTTTCTTTTTGGAAAAAAATGGCTTTCAAGAAGAATGTTGAAAAATATATGAATGAAGGAACTGAATATCAAAAACAACTGAAATCAGGTGACGTTCTTATAAGTATTTCAGGATTAGAAAAACATTTTGAACAAGGACTTACAGTTTTGAATGGTGTCAATGCTGAAATTAGGAAAGGTGAAGTGATCTCAATTATCGGGCCATCTGGCACTGGAAAAAGTACGTTCCTTCGTTGCTTGAATTTGCTGGGTAAACCTACTGGTGGTAGCATTCTGATTGGGGGTAAGGATATTCTTTCTCCTTATGCTGACGTACCAATGTTGAGACGGAAAATTGGTATGATATTTCAATCATTTAATTTATTCGAGGGAATGAGTGTCATTGATAACATTACACTTGCCCCTATAAAACTTCTAGGTAAAAAACGTGAAGAGGCTAACAAACAAGCAATTGAATTGCTCAAAACTGTTGGACTTGCTGAGAAGGCAAATGCCCTTCCGTCCCAGTTATCTGGTGGACAGAAACAACGTGTTGCTATTACTCGTGCCTTAGCTATGGAGCCTGATATATTACTCTTTGATGAACCTACTGCTGCTTTAGATCCTACTATGGTGAGCGAAGTGCTGGGGGTAATGCATCTGCTCGCAAAAAAAGGTGTGACCATGATTGTAGTTACTCATGAGATGCGTTTCGCTCGCGAAGTTTGCAATCGTGTTTTCTTTTTAGCCGAAGGAAATATTTATGAAGAAAATACACCTGCTGAACTTTTCGACAATCCTCAAAAACCGCTAACAAAGGCATTTATAAATCAGATAAGGGAATTTAATTATTCTATTCAAACTGCTCATTATGACTATTATGGAATGATGGGTAAAATAGTTGTGTTTGCTGAAAAATACAATATGTCTTACCGTACCATAATGCACTTGAAATTAGCAGTTGAAGAATCGTTATTAATTATGGGTTCTCCTGTTGGTACAAATATCAAAATTTCATACTCTGAGAAAACAATGAATTTGATTGTACAGATTACTATTCCTGCTGTTGTGAACCAAAACCGATTCAATACAGATAAAAATAGTATTTCTAATTCTATTCTCAAAGGCATTTGTTCTTCGCTTAATCTTGCAGAGGAAAATGGAACTTCGATACTCTCAATAGTTCTCAGTTAACTTTTAGTTCATAGCATAAGAGGCATCGCATCTTCATAGGTGCGATGCCAAAATAACTTACAAACTTATTTTACTTCGAAATCAAGATAATCAAGATAATTTGTTCTGACATTTGTCATTGAGAAACGGTTGTTTCCAATCTGAAAGCTAAAGGTATTCGAACCTTGCAATTTACTGGTTTGCCGTTTTGTGTGCCAGGTGTCCACTTGCCAGCAAGGGTGCGGACAACTCGCTTCGCCTCTGCTTTGAACTGATTGAGCACATCTTCATGAGCTGTCTTTCTTTCCAAGGCATAGATATAGCCTTTATTTGCCATTTCGTCTGTGGATTCTGGTATCTGGTTGAGATGTTCAAATTCTATTGCTCTTGTCCAAGATGAGAACATTGGCAACAGGGATACTACTTCCGTCTTTGTCTTTTACATGGACTTTGATTCTAGGGTCGTCATCTGAAATGAGTTCGTCAGTTTCATTTGTGACTGAAGTTTCGGCTGTCTTTTCCATCAATATGACTGAAACAGTTTCTGCCTCGTTCGTGATTATCTGAGAAGGAAGGAGTAGAGATGCTTTACCTTCCTCAGCCTTTAATGTCTCCGATACTTCGTTTATTATAGCAGGTTTTGCAAAAGCTGCAAGTGCGATGCTGGCAAGCGGATGGATGTAGCGCGCCTTCAGACGCGCCATTTTGTTTGATTTTTTTCTGTACATCATAACTAATCGTTTTTTTTATTGAACACTGATTGAAACCATTAGCAGGAGGCTGCAGTCCTCTGCCTGTGAATTTATTTATCAAAAGCATTTGATATTCTATAGGATTGCTTCCAGAGAGCATCACGGCTTGGTCGGCTTCGTATTCGTGGATATCACGCATATCATGACTAAGCATCCAAGATATCGGCAGTAACCAGAGCATATTGGATGTAAAGTCGCAAAGAAACACGTCGAGAGAATGGTGTCGGCGTATATGAGTGAGCTCGTGAATGATTATTGACGAAGTTCCGACATGAAGGTCGTTCTCGTTCATCACTATCCAGCCGAACCAGTTGAATGGTATCTGCACCTTATTATTAATAAGCAGTGTTACAAATTTTGGCATCTTGAAGTCGTTGCATTTTTTACTGCTGATGAGAATCCTTGTCAGAGAACATAGATTCCAGACGTATCTGAGCCAGAAAAAGATCACTTCGAGAACATACATGAGGATTATCACTCGTGTAATGTTCCATTTCATAGATTCCGTCTTATTCGTAGGGTTTACCACGATTTCTGGATAATGTGCATTGCCATTGAGTTGTGAAGCATCAGTGCTGGTGATAACACTCTCTATCTGTGAAAAACTGGACGATGTCAGAGTTTCTCTAGATGTAGTGAATTTGCAAACTGGCATTATCATACTTAACACGAGAATACTGAGAAGCACGATTCTGTTGAAAGAATGGAATGTCTCCTTGCGTAGAAACAATACATAAAGCGAATATAATAACGTCAGACTTATTGCCCATTTGATTATGTAAATAAAGAGTGATGCCATAATGTCAGTGATGTTGGATTATCAGTCAGTTTTTCTTCAGTAGCTCGAGAAATGCGACTAGTTCATCACGACTAATTTTGTCTTCTTGGACAAGTGCCGAGACTACATTCATGTATGATTTGTCAAAATATCGGTCAACGAAACAAAAAAACTTTGTCTTGCCATATTCTGCTTGAGAAATCAGAGGATTATAGATGTAACCTCTACCCTTAGCTTCGTGAGAGAGGAATCCCTTCTTTTCAAGAAACTGAAACATAGTAGCTATGGTATTTACGTGAGGTTTTGGTTCTGGATAAATTGCTACGATATCCTTTGGAGAACATGGTCCGTACTGCCATATCATCTCCATTACTTCCTCTTCCTTGTTTGTGAGTTTCTCCATACTTTTACAGTTCTTAATTCAACTAATATTTTAGTTCGCATTGCAAAAGTATAAAAAAATAAACTACCAAATAAATACATCATTTTTAACTAAAAAAATAGTCAAAAGGTAAATTTCTATGTTTGGCGTACACGAATATTGATATTTCTACACCTTCTTACTGATTTTCTTTTCCTAAAATAGTATTAAATCCGTTTTGCAATTAGTAAAAGTATCAAAAACGTGAAGTGTCATGAGTTCAAACGTGAGTTGTTAATATCTTGAGCAGATAATTCATGCTATCTATGTATTATAAGT
>JAGHSE010000341.1 GCA_018066015.1 Candidatus Colivivens equi | reverse complement strand
AATAAATAATTAACGAACTATGGGTGTTATTGCTATTTTGATGCTTTTGGCTTTTTCTTTGCATCTTGCTGTCCTTCTTTCAGTCACGATGCCCGCATCGCTCCTTCATTCATGGCAACAACCTGCTAAAGAAAAAAGTCAAAATCACCTAAAATGTAATTAATAGAACACCCCTTTAATGTATTAGTCGTTCGCTATGAGAAAGAATATTGAAACCTTTATCGCCTGTGATGCTGAGTATGCCGACTCGGACATAGTATTGTTTGGGGCTCCTTTTGATTCTACAACTAGTTATCGTCCTGGTGCACGATTTGGCAGTGCGGCTATCCGACATGAATCATACGGAATTGAGACCTTTTCGCCTTATTTAGACAAAGACCTTGAGGATTGTTGTATTTTTGATTCAGGGGATTTGGAACTCCCTATGGGGTCTTCTGACTTGGCGCTTGAGGATATTTATAATCAAACGAGCAGAATACTATCCGACAACAAACTTCCTTTGATGCTTGGTGGTGAACATCTAGTCACTCTTGGTGCATTTCGTGCTGTTCAGGAGAAATATCCAAATGTCCATATCATTCATTTTGATGCTCATGCTGATTTGCGTGATGATTATTTGGGTGTAAAGTTGTCTCATGCTTGTGTCATACGTCGTTGCCACGATATCATTGGTGACGGCAGGATTCATCAGTTTGGCATCCGTTCTGGTGATAGGTCGGAATGGGTATTTGCTCGCAACGGACATACTCATTTTCATCCTTTCTCTCTTGATGAGGTCAAAGACACAGTAATTGGCTTTGATCATTCAGTTCCTGTTTATTTCACTATTGACCTTGACGTTCTTGATCCGTCTGAATTTCCAGGCACTGGCACTCCCGAAGCTGGTGGCGTGTCTTTTCATGAGTTGCGTGAGGCTGTCTTTAGTGTATGTCAGAATTTGAATGTAGTTGGGTGTGATGTCTGTGAACTGGCTCCTAATCTTGACAATACTGGCGTTTCAACTGCCTTGGCTTGTAAGATTTTAAGAGAACTTCTTCTTGCTTTAAATAAATAGTAAACAAAAACATATAATATAAAAACATGGGAAAAGTATTGATTATTGGCTGTGGAGGCGTTGCCGGAGTAGCTATTCAGAAATGTGCTCAGAATTTTGAAGTATTCACAGAGATTTGTATTGCAAGTCGCACGTTAAGTAAGTGTGATGACATGAAAGCAAAGTTGGAGGGCAAGACTAAGGCTGTTATTACTACAGCAAAGGTTGATGCCAACAATGTGGATGAACTTGTTCAACTTATCAATAAAGTGAAACCTGATGTAGTGCTTAACCTTGCTTTGCCTTATCAAGACCTTACCATCATGGAGGCATGTCTCCAGACAAAGGTACATTATGTAGATACAGCAAATTATGAATGCGAGGACACTAACAATCCTGAGTGGCGTGCCATCTACGAACAGAGATGTACGGAAAAGGGTTTCACTGCATACTTTGATTATTCTTGGCAGTGGGCTTACCGCAAACGTTTTGAGGAGGCGGGCATTACTGCTCTTCTTGGTACTGGTTTCGACCCTGGTGTCACAAGTGTCTTTACTGCCTATGCTCTTAAACATTATTTTGATGAAATTCATACAATAGATATTCTTGACTGCAATGGTGGAGACCATGGTTATCCATTTGCTACTAATTTTAATCCTGAGATAAATTTGCGCGAAGTCAGCGCAAATGGGTCTTATTGGGAAAACGGGCATTGGGTTGAGACAAAACCAATGGAGATTCATCGTACTTATGATTTTGATGGTGTTGGTGTGAAAGATATGTATCTGCTCCACCACGAAGAGATTGAGTCTCTTGCTCAAAATATACCTGGTGTAAAACGTATTCGTTTCTTTATGACATTTGGTCAGAGTTATCTCACACACATGAAATGTCTTGAAAATGTAGGAATGTTGGGCACCGAACCTGTTGAATACGACGGGCATCCAATTGTTCCTATTCAGTTCCTCCGTACTTTGCTTCCAGACCCTGCTTCTCTCGGACCTCGTACTGTTGGAAAAACTAATATCGGTTGTATATTCACTGGCATTAAGGACGGAAAACCTCGTAACATATATATATATAATGTGTGTGATCATCAAGAATGTTATAAGGAAGTAGGGTCTCAAGCCATTTCTTATACTACTGGTGTACCTGCTATGATTGGTACTTCGCTTGTGATGAACGGACTTTGGAAAAAACCAGGTGTATTCACTGTTGAGGAATTTGACCCTGACCCTTACATGGATGCTCTCAATAAATGGGGACTTCCTTGGCAAGTTGACGAAAATCCTGTACTTGTAGATTAATATCTCATGCATACTCCTTATTTTCTAATTGACAAAGCGCATATTGAGCACAACCTGAAGGTTCTCCGCAAAGTAATGGACGATACAGGGTGTAAGATATTACTTGCACAAAAATGTTTCAGTTGTTACGGTGTGTATCCTTTAGTGTCGCAATATCTTTCAGGTGCTACATCATCTGGATTATTCGAGGCGCGTCTTTGCCACGAGGAGATGCCTGATAGAGAAAACCATATCTTCTCTCCTGCGTTTCGTGAAGAGGATATTGAGGAGATATGTCAAATATGTGACCATATAGTATTCAATACTCCAGTACAACTCTTGCGTTTCGGACAGAAGGCAAAAGATGCAGGTTTGGAGGTAGGACTTCGCATTAATCCTGAATGTTCTACTCAGGTAGGACATTCTATTTATGATCCATGTGCTCCTGGAAGTCGTTTGGGTACTACTCTCAAAGTCTTTGAGGAGAGCATTGGCAATAATCCATCTTTGTTGTCTCTCATTGACGGATTGCATTTCCATACTCTTTGTGAACAAAATTCTGATGATTTGAAAACAACTCTTGATGCTGTTGTTGCTCGTTTCGGAAAGTATCTTCACCACATGAAATGGATAAATTTTGGTGGAGGTCATCATATCACTCGGTCAGATTATGACATCTCGCTACTCGAGAGTTGTATTATTGAAATGCGTGATAAATACTCCCTGCAAGTTTATCTCGAACCAGGTGAGGCTATTGCGCTGAATGCTGGATATTTATGTGCGTCAATACTTGAAATCCAACCTGCAGATGAACAGGGCATTTCTAATGTCATTCTTGACACTTCGGCTGCTTGCCACATGCCTGATGTCATAGAGATGCCATATACTCCCCCACTCCAACATTCGCGTATTATTTCATCTGATGAATTGCACAATCCTACCAATTCGAATTATATTTATCGTCTTGGAGGTCCTACATGTCTGTCGGGAGATATAATCGGACTATATCAGTTTGATCACGAACTCTGTGTCGGCGAAGAAATTTTATTTGAAGATATGGCAATATATTCTATGGTAAAAACCAACACCTTCAATGGCATGCCACTACCTGACATCTATATCAAAGACTCCTCTCATGACATTCATCTCTGGAAATCCTTTACCTACCACGACTTCAAACATCGCATATAAATACATAT
>JAGHSE010000027.1 GCA_018066015.1 Candidatus Colivivens equi | reverse complement strand
GTTCCAGCATGTCCTCTGAGTATGAATATTTCATGTGAATGCTCAGAACTGACAAATTTAGACAACAATTCAACTGCTTTACACTGCTGAGATGTCGGGATGAAATGTAGTGCTTTCAGTATTTGTTCTTGTATGTAGTTTGCTAACATAATCTGATCTTTTGGTATTTACTCTTTTTGTAAACGATATTCAAACATTCAAACTCTCTTATGTTTAGTGCAAACATCTTTCATAGTCCAAAACGTAAATATTTTTATCGCTCTTTGTAAAATTATTTCTAATTCCTAATTCCTAATTCCTAACTTTTTATTATCTTTGCGGTACGAATATACTAAAAATCTAAATAATAACAACAATTATGAGTAAAAAAAGTATTTTTAACTGGGCTTTGCTCGTCTGCATTCTCGGTTTGGCATTAGTTTGCTTCCTTAGCATCTACAACGACATTGCATTTGATGCAGCAAAGAAAGATAGAGAAGCCATCGTTATCTCACGTCTTATGCAACTCCGTGATGCTGAAGAAAAATTTAAGAGTGGACATGCTGGTAACTATTGTGGTGACATTGACTCACTCATTGACTGGGTACGCGACTCAATGGCAGTTGACAAGATTATCAAGGAAGGTGAACTTACTGACGACCAACTTGAAGAAGGACTTACAGAACAGGTTGCTGTACAAATGGGAATTATCAAACGTGATACTGTATGGATTAAGGCTTCTGACGCTATTGGCGTGACTGATGCCGACTCTCTCAAACTCGTCCCTATAGGGAAAGAAGGTGCTGTATTCCAGGTTCGTAAGGACCTTAAGTACAACACTAAATCTCAGGAATGGGATCAACTTTGCGAAATTCGTGCTAACCTCGATGACTATATGGAAGGACTTGATGCTAAGCAGATCAAATCACTCAAGTCTGACCTTGACAAGCGCAACAAGAGCCGTGAAGCTTGGACTCCTGACGGTGAATCTGAAGACGAGATGTGGTACGGTCTTCGCATTGGCGACCTCAAGGACGGCAACAACAAAATGGCTGGTAACTGGGAATAATCACGCATAATAGCATTTTATTGCCTTAATCTGGCAAACGAAATAAGGAGTCGGGAATAGTTTTGATGTCCTGACTCCTATTTTATACGCTGACATTATACAAACATGAGAATAATAGCAGGTAAATACAAACATCGTCGTTTTGACGTGCCTCATACATTCAAAGCTCGTCCTACTACTGACTTTGCAAAAGAAGGGCTGTTTAACATATTACAAAATACATACATTGACTTTACTACTGCACCTAGAGCTCTTGACCTCTTCTGTGGTACTGGTAGTATCAGCCTAGAACTTCTCTCAAGAGGATGTGGAAAAGTGGTATCTATCGAGAAAGACTATCAACACTATCAGTTTATCAGTAAAGTATGCAGAACTCTCGGTGACAAAAACTGGATTCCTCTGCATGCTGATGTATTTAAATATTTGTCAAAAAAACAACAGATTAATTTGACTGCTCAAAATAATGGTGAGTACGACATCATATTTGCTGACCCTCCATACGCACTTACTGATTTTGACACCATACCAGAGAAAGTCCTTGAAGTAAATCTCCTTAGTCCTGACGGATTATTCATACTTGAACACAGCAAGACTTACGATTTCTCAAATAACCCTCACTTCATAGACCATCGCACCTATGGTAGTGTAAACTTCACGTTCTTTAAAGCATAACTCCACGTTATATAACAGTACTGCATAATACAAAATAGTTCATTAGATTGTGTTATATGCTAATACCCGATTGGGGGTTAAGGATGCTGTAAAATTAGCAAAAAAGAGTTGGCTTAGCAAGCCAACTCTATTATTTTGTCAATAGACTGTTTCAGTCCGTCTGGATTTTTACCTCCAGCAGTAGCAAAGTGAGGTTGACCTCCACCGCCACCTTGGATGAGTTTTGCTGCTTCGCGAACTATCTGACCTGCATTTTTGCCTTCTTTCACAAGATTATCCGAAAGAGCAACTGTGAGGTTTGGTTTTCCATCAGCAACACCTCCAATAGCGACGACAATATTATCTGCAAATTGTGCACGGAGTTGGAATGCAATATCTTTTGCACTTTGGGCATCAAGAGGATACACGCCAGCAAAGACCTTTATTCCATTCACGTCGTGAGCGTCATCTATCATATCCTTCTTGAAATTTGTTGCCTGCTGAACCTTAAAGTCATCAACTTGTTTCTTAAGGTCTGAATTATCCTCTATACATTTTCTTACTGTTGCCATAAGGTCAGGTGCATTATTGAAGAGCTGACGAAGGTCACGAACGAAATCTTCTGTCTTATCAAGGAAATCTTCTACAGCCTTACCAGTAATTGCTTCAATTCTTCGTACTCCAGCAGCAATAGAACTCTCAGAAATTATGCGTACCATTCCAATACATCCTGTTGATTTCACGTGGCATCCTCCACAAAATTCAATCGAATCTCCAAACTGAATAACTCGAACTTTGTCTCCATATTTTTCTCCGAAGAGAGCTATTGCACCAAGTTTTTTGGCTTCTTCAATTGGTAAGTCACGATATTCCTGAAGGGGAATGTTTTGACGAATCTTTTCATTTACGATATGTTCTACCTCACGGATTTGTTCGTCTGAAACTTTCTCAAAATGAGAAAAGTCAAAACGAAGTCCTTCTGGTGATACGAGCGAGCCTTTCTGTTCTACATGAGTACCAAGAACTTCACGGAGTGCTGCATCAAGAAGGTGGGTACAAGAGTGGTTTGCCTCAGTTGCACGACGCTTGTCAACATCTACGATTGCCATAAATTCTGCCGAAGGGTCAGCAGGCATCTTGTCAACAATATGGATTGAGAGTCCATTTTCCTTCTTTACATCAAGTACCTTTATTGTTTCTATTTCGTTAATAAGTTCACCTTGATCTCCTACTTCACCACCCATTTCGGCATAGAAAGGAGTTTTATCAAGTACTACCTCATACACTACGCCCTTCTTCTGACGAACCTCACGATACTTTAGGATATGACAAGTATATTCTGTAAAGTCGTAACCTACAAATTCACTCTCTCCATCAATAAGGACAAACCAGTCTCCAAGTTCTTTTGCTGCTGCATTTCGTGCACGTTCTTTCTGTTTTTGCATCTCTACATTGAAACCTTCTTCATCAACACTGAACCCTTTTTCACGACATATGAGTTCTGTGAGGTCAAGTGGGAATCCATAAGTATCAAAGAGTGTGAATGCTTCTTTTCCAGCAATAACTTTACCCTCAGCTTTCAACATAAGGTCATCTAACATCTTGATTCCATTTGCAAGAGTACGAAGGAAGGAATCTTCTTCTTCTTTCATTACCTTCATGATAAGTTCCTTCTGAGCTTTGAGTTCAGGATATGCTTCACCCATTTCCTGAATCAATACAGGCACAAGTTTGTAAATGAATGCCTCTTTCTGACCTAGGAAAGTATATCCGTAACGAACAGCGCGACGAAGAATACGACGAATTACATATCCTGCCTTGGCATTACTTGGAAGTTGGCCGTCAGCAATTGAGAATGCTATAGCACGAAGATGATCGGCTACTACACGCATTGCTATGTCTGTCTGTTCTTCATCACCATATTTCTTTCCGGCCATATCACCGATAACTTTGATGATTGGTTGAAATACATCAGTGTCGTAATTGCTTGTTTTACCCTGAAGTGTTCGCACCAGACGTTCAAATCCCATACCTGTATCTATTACCTTTGCAGGAAGTGGTTCCAGACTCTTATCTGCCTTACGGTTATATTGCATAAACACCAAGTTCCAGATTTCTATAACCTGTGGGTGGTCCTTATTCACCATTTGAGCTCCAGGTGTCTTTGCTTTCTCTGCATCAGGACGTGCATCGACATGTATTTCACTGCAAGGACCACAAGGACCTGTATCACCCATTTCCCAAAAGTTATCGTGTTTGTTTCCATTGATAATATGGTCCTTTGGAAGATACTTCTCCCACATTTTTGCAGCTTCATCATCTCGTTCAAGGCCCTCTTCTGGAGAACCTTCAAAGACTGTTGCATAAAGATCTTTTGGATCAAGTTTGAGAACATCCACAAGATATTCCCATGCCCAACTAATAGCTTCTGCCTTAAAATAATCACCAAATGACCAGTTGCCAAGCATCTCAAACATAGTGTGATGGTAAGTATCATGACCCACTTCTTCTAAGTCGTTATGCTTGCCACTCACACGAAGACATTTTTGACTATCTGCCTGACGACGACTCTTGGGTTGAGCATTCCCGAGAATAACGTCCTTAAACTGGTTCATTCCCGCATTTGTAAACATCAACGTAGGATCGCCTTTTACTACCATAGGAGCACTTGGAACAATAAGATGTTCCTTACTTTCAAAAAATTTCTTGAATGATTCTCTTACTTCTTTTGCTGTCATAAACTTATCGTATTTTTAACTATTTTTATTGCTTATGAAAATAATTGG
>JAGHSE010000037.1 GCA_018066015.1 Candidatus Colivivens equi | reverse complement strand
TTCTATTAATTCCCCGCAAAAATAAATAATTAACGAACTATGGGCGTTATTGCTATTTTGATGTTTTTGGCTTTTTCTTTGCATCTTGCTGTTCTTCATTCAGTTACGATGCCCGCATCGCTGGCTTTGCCAGCTACGTCCTTATTTTGGGCTGAAGGCTCTCATTTAGGACAACAATCTGCTAAAGAAAAATCTCAAAATCACTTAAAATGTAATTAACAGAACACCCCATATAAATGATGGCGTTGGCATTGTATTGCCTGTTAGAAAGCCTGCTTATTCGCAACTCTGTGATGGAGTAGTAAGAATTGAAAACATGAGAAAATTAATTATTTTAACAATTATGTGTCTTTCTTTTGCTGGTGCTATGTATGCTCAGCATTTTGATGGTATGGCATCGTATTATGGTGCTGAATGTCATGGAAAGAAATCGGCTAATGGTAGCAAATTTGATATGCATGCCTATACTTGTGCACATAAGTCATTGCCTTTTGGCACAAAACTGAGAGTGACTAATATTAATAATGGTAAAAGTATAGTAGTGACTGTAACAGATAGAGGGCCTTATGTTCGCAGAAGGATTATTGACCTCTCTTTTGCTGCTGCTAAGGAGATTGACATGATGCGCAGTGGGGTGGCACCTGTATCAATTGAGATAGTAAAGGAAGGTGAACCATTATCTGCAGAAGCTGCACTGAAAGCTACTCCTCTTAAAATAAAGAAGGCTGAGAAGGTAGAATTTAAGACAATAGAGGACTTTGGGTCTTTTAAGATTAAGGAACATAAATTTGAAATGCCTAACATATTACTCGATCACCGAGTATCTTAGCAAGACGGCATTTGATGTTGTTATAGAGGATTTGTTTTCGTAAAATCTCTGCACACTTGGTAGTATCAGATAGGACAGTTGGGTCAGCCAACTGTCTTTTTATTTCTTTGATAGACTCCATCACAACTGAGTACTTATAGTCAAGCATAAGATGTATGATGAAATTGCCAGGACGTGAACTCTCGCTACGAGAATCTCCTTCGTAAATCTTTGCTAGTTGGTATCTGTCGCTTAGGAGTTCGGCTGTCTCTTTGCTTATCTCCAAATCTTGACTGGCAAGGAAATGACGTGCAAAATCAACAGCTGCTCCATTATTGGCGGCAAGCGACTGGGCCTCTGCCAACATAGTACGATAAAGTGGATTTTGGAGAGTTAATTCGTCCTCTGCTAAGTCGTTGCATACATACTGAAGTACTGTTATCTCAGAACTTGAATTGTCGGATGGGTCAACTTTGAATACTACTGAACCATATCTTACCACCATCCTCATTATGAGACGTTCCAATCCGAACAAATGTGCAGAAGATGGATTGATCGGTATTTCGGTAGTTGTTATCTCTTGGATAGGTTGAGATTGTGGTGTGTCGGTAGAAGTGGGCTGAGTAGATGATTGTTTGCGTTCTTTGCGTCGGCGAGATACCTCGTGAATTAGAATTTCTTCCTTGACATCAAGGATTTCACTACATTGGTGAATATATACTGACCTGCCTATTGCATCAGGTATGACAGAAATACTCTCAACGATATCGTCAATGAGTGCTTTGCGTCGCTGGGGATCATTACCTGCCTCACCAAGAAGAACATGGCTCTTGAAGGATATGAAGTCTGTCTGGTTTTTCTCTATAAACTCTCGCAACTCAGTGGCATTATGTTTTCGTGCAAATCCATCAGGGTCGTCTCCATCAGGTATGAGAAGGATATTGACATTCATACCTGACTCAAGTAGCATATTAGTACCTCGCAAAGCTGCATGAATACCTGCCTCGTCTCCGTCGTAGATAAGGGTAATATTGCGTGTAAAGCGCAAGAGAAGTCGAATTTGTTCGTTGGAAAGAGCTGTACCTGAATTTGCCACTACATTTTCAATGCCACATTGATGCATTGATATCACATCTGTGTAGCCCTCTACCATCAAGACTCGGTCTTCCTTTCCTATTGCGCGTTTGGACTGATAGAGACCATAGAGTTCATTGCGTTTGTGGTAGATGTCTGACTCTGCTGAGTTGATATATTTCTGAATAACGCCCTTGGTGCGCGAGTCGAGTACCCTACCTCCGAAGCCTGTGACTTTTCCACTTAGGCTAAACCATGGGAACATAACTCTGCCACGGAACTTGTCGCACAACTGGTTAGTGCGGTCTGACTTGTATGCCAAGCCTGTCTTAATGAGGTAATCAGGATTAAAACCCTTTGATATAGCGACAGACGACATCTTATCGTCTTTGTCACTACAATATCCTAAACGGAATTTCTCGATTATGTCATCACGGAATCCTCGCCCACGGAAATATGCCAAACCTATAGCCTGTCCGTCTGGACTATTCAATAAGTGATTGTGGAAATATTCACATGCCCATTCGTTGACAGCAAACATACTCTCTCGTTCGCTCTCAGCTTGACGCTGTTCGGGTGTCAACTGGCGTTCTTCAACCTCTATGCCATATTTCTTGCCAAGAAATTTTATTGCCTCATAGAAATTCAATTGTTCTATCTCCATGATAAAATGCAGAGGACTCCCACCCTTTCCACAAGCAAAACATTTGCAAAGGTTCCTTGACGGAGAAACGGAGAAGGAGGGTGTAGTGTCGTCATGAAAAGGACATAGGCCTTTATAATTTGCCCCTGCCCTCTTTAGGGTTACATAGTCCGATACCACGTCAACGATATTGGCAGCATCGAGGATTTTATCTATGGTAGATTGAGGAATCACATTATTATTTTTTTAAATATTTCTTGCCGTTGCGGATGATGATACCTTTGAAGGAGTTGTTGACTGTTTGTCCTGAGAGATTATATTCTCCTGAGAGTGATGGAGTGGTCGCTACTACATTGCTGATGATATCAGGATTCAGAACACTTGATAGGTCAAGACGGAAAGCACCATTTTCGTTGGAATAGTATAAATCATTTCCAACACCTATAAGAATTCCATTTCTGGGGAATGTGATGACATCATCCTTGAATGTACCTAATATACCTTCGGGCTTGAGTTCATCGAGCGATATACCTTGGAGCATATAATAATAGCCATAAGACAATGTGAATATGTCGCCTTCACTACTAATCACACCAAGTGGCTGGTCTGTGATGTAAACTGCGTCAGGGTCTTCTGCATTGATTGCTAAATACCAGTCATGTGATTTATCATAATTGATTTTTTGTCTTAAAGGATATGCTGCGCCATAAGGATTGACAAGACGATATATTCCTGGGTGCTGACTATGAGTTTGAACTTCTACTTGGTATGTTACCGGCTCATGGCGTAACATAGCACTGACGATGTCGTCAGTATATGTCGCCTTACCTAATGACATCCATTTTGATTCAGATATGTACTCGAATGATGTGTATCCATTACATGCATATTCTTCGTTGGCATCAAAACCAAGAGCAATGACTGTGTATGAGCCTTCATGAGTGAGGGTTAGAACAACACTACCCTTTTCTTCCTGAGGGACAACAACTGCTGGAATTGTGCCGTTGAGAATCTGAGTGATTTTTTGTTGAAGTGAAACTTTTGACTCAATTTTTTCTTCAATCACTGCATATTTCACTGATGCTATGTCTTTTCCCCAATCAAAAGCAAGCGACTGAGTTGCAGTGTCGTCGGACTGTTCCGTAAGTGTCTTGGCATTAACCGAGACATAAAAATCAGGATAGTCAGCTAGTTGGAATGTCTCGTCACCATAACCGAAATAGCCATCATTGACGAAGTAAACCATATTGAATGTAAAAAGTCCTGTCTTTTCATCAAATGTAATAGCAGGTCCATCGGGTTGTCGTCCAAAGAGTATCTCATAATCAGACACATAAACATCGCCAAAATCATTCTGGACATCGTTTATTGGTTGCTGTTGGACAGTATATTTACCTGTAGATTTGTCATGGCTAATTATCAAGTTGACTCCAAGACCCCAGTTGCAGATTTTGTATTGACAAAGGTCAGGGTCTTGCATATTTTCACGATACATGATGTTGAGATCATTACCAACGCCATAGAAGTATATACTATAATAATATGTACCCTTTCCTGTGCTGAATGGTACCCAATCAGTGAACTGCTCTTTTTGTCCTGTAGCATCTATGATAGTAGCAAATGTGAACCAAGGAGCTGTATTGATGTAGGTTTTTAATGACCCTTTGGGTACATAGAGTTTAGCATTATTATAGGTATAGTCATCAAAAATATTGGCTGAGTAAGATACATGTTCATTTGTCCACCCCACTGTTACGTTCATGAGATTCTGGTCGTTGGCAAAGGCTTCTTCTCCTATTTTCACAACTGAAGTAGGAATAGTGACACTGGTAATGCTGGTGTCATAAAAAGCAAATGCAGAAATCTCAGTTACTGAGTATATCTTATTTCCAATAGTGACTTTACTTGGAATGATGACATCACCTGAGTATTCAGAATGATTTGGTGGTGCTACTACTGCTACTGACTTGTCATCTATAATATTATAATACAACTCGCCAATTTTATGTTTATTACTAGGTTCTATACCAATTATTATACTGTGATTTCTCGGAAAATCGTATTTTTCGGTATTGATGGCTGATGAAGCATAGTAACCATTGTACACTCCTTTCCATCCGAAATTGAAGTGAAAATAATTATTGTCATTGTATCCATCACATACGAAGGCATGTCCTCCTTCATCGCCTGTTCCACTATAGTACACTACTCGATGAGCATCGAGTTCTGATTTGAGAATATTGTCCCATTCACTACTCTCGAAATTACCGCGGCTGAGATATTCTACGGACGTACTATAGTCGAAATATTTTTGTAGCGCTTCAACTACATATATAGAAACAGCTCCACTAGTTTCGCTACCATATTCCATATTTACACTAACTCCACAATCATACATCAAACGTGCTACTGCATAGGCTGATTCTTCAGTCCAAGTGTCGTAAACGGCTTGCATCTTGTCGTATTCATACTCAGACTTGCTGAAATCAACGGAAACCAGTTGATTATTCCAACTATAAGTGTGACGACCAATACCTCTATGTGGCCATTTGTTGTAATATATAATCTGAGACATAGCCGTTGCTACACATCCCGTTACACTGCGCCCACCATCATCAATAGGACAGAGGTTGTTGAATGGTTCGGTTTGACCCCAAGCGGTATTACCGAGAAGTGGACCAACAACGACATTGGCATTTTCTGGACTTTGTGCAGATTTGGTTCTATAGCCATTGGCGCGTGCCCAATCTATTTGTTTCTGATATTCGCTAAGTAACCACCGCAGGTTTTCTGGAATGTTGTCTGCATCAAACTGTCCAGAATCGGAATATCCAAGTATGACATTATCAACAGCATCTTCTGCTGCAACAATGACAAAGCCTGGTTTGTTGCTTTTATTGAATACGTACAAGTCTGCCGTGCCATTTGTCTTGGCTGTAAAGGCTAACTTTGCTGTTGGGGCCAAATGTTTTATTTTATGTTTTGCATCATTTGGTGTAATGATTTTTGCTTGTAACCCTAAGGTTACTAAACATACTAGTAACAGTATTGCTTTTTTCATTCCTATATACAAAAATAGTGAGCAAATTAAGGTGAGAGCGTTGGGATTGGAGGACTGGGAGTGGAATTATGAACCAAATTCGGTTCATGGGGGGGATTAGTGGGGTTAGAGTTGATGGGTGAGTGTGAATTGATGAAGGAAAGTTGGATCTTGGAAAGCTCCAGAGGTGGCTGAGGTGATGGTCGTTGTTCCTTGTTTTTCAACTCCGCGCATCTGCATGCAGAGGTGTTGTGCTTCAATGATAACTAACACGCCTTTGGGGTTGAGTGTATCGGTGATGCATTGACAAATTTGTGTAGTGAGGCGTTCCTGTACTTGTAATCGGCGTGAGAAAATATCAACTACACGAGGAATTTTACTTAGTCCTACAATCTTACCATTGGGGATGTAGGCGATATGTACTTTACCAAAAAACGGCAAGAGATGGTGTTCGCAGAGTGAGTAGAACTCAATGTCGCGAATAAGGACTGGTTGGGAATAATTTTCCTCAAATAAGGCAGATAACAAGACATCGCTCGGGTTCTGCACATAACCAGAGGTGAACTTTTCCCAACATTTTGCAACTCTTTCAGGTGTCTTGAGTAAACCTGGACGATTGGGGTCCTCGCCTATGAGTTGCAGGGTTTGAAATATGATGTCTTTCATTTTTGGATAGTGATTAGTAGAGAGGGGGGATGGATGAACCAAATGCGGTTCATAGGGGGGGGATGAATGAACCAAATTCGGTTCATAGAGAGGGGGGGGATGAGTTATTCGAAGATGTATATTTCGCTACGGACTATGGTGGCATCGGCACAGAGACCTGTAGAACGTAGTTTGCGAACATATGGTGCGGCTGCTTCACGGGTAGGGAAGTCGCCGACACGACAACGCCAATGAGGTGACTCAAATGAGGTATATGAACGTAGTTCTGGGTAACGAGACTGGATTTTGGTTCCTACTTGTTGGGCCTTGCTTTGGTCTGCACGTTTATTTCCACCAAAATAAACCTGGATTCTATATCCACGAGCACGAGCACGAGCAGATGCACCTGCATTTTGAACAGCGGAAAGGGCCTCACTCACCTTAGACTGAGTAGTCTTATGAGTATCGGCTACAGGTTTTTCTACCTTTGTAGTTGTCTCGCTTGGGACAATCTGTAAGCCATTAACTATGCTATCAAGACGAGCATCTTGATGCACAACCACCTTAGCCTGTCCATTTGCATTGGATTGTAACTGTGAGATGATGCCTGTCTGAGCAGTGGCATCAACAGCTGGGCATAGTACACTGCTTAAAACCAGTGTACATGCCAGCAGATGATTTATTGTTGTTTTTATTTCCATGCGTCAATAATACCCTTGAAATCAGGAGCCTTGAGAGATGCTCCTCCAATGAGTCCGCCGTCGATATCTTCCTTTGCGAAAAGTTCAGGAGCATTAGAAGCCTTGCAAGAACCACCATAAAGGATTGATGTATCTTCAGCAACTTTTGCCCCATACTGATTGGCAATAAGACTGCGGATAAAAGCATGAATTTCTTCAGCTTGGTCAGAAGTAGCAGTTCTGCCTGTACCGATAGCCCAAATTGGTTCGTAAGCGATTACGATATTAGCAAACTGTTCTGGAGTGAGATGGAATACACTGCCTTCAAGTTCTGCTTTTACTACTTCATTCTGTTGGTTTGCTTCACGCTCGGCAAGACTTTCACCGATACAGAAGATGACTTTTAGACCATTTGCGAGAGCCAAGTCAACCTTTTCTTTAAGGATAGCAGGTGTTTCGTGATAATATTCACGACGCTCAGAGTGACCTAATATTACATATTCTGCTCCGGTAGATTTTACCATTTCTGCAGACACTTCACCTGTGAAAGCGCCAGAAGCTCTGTCGGCACAGTTTTCAGCACCAAGACCAATGACTGAGTGATCAATAATAGAAGAAACTGAAGCGAGATGGATGAACGGAGTGCAAATTACTACGTCACAATTTGGTTTTTCTGTTGTAAGGACTTCATTGAGTTCTGTTGCTAATGCTATGCCTTCCTGGAGGTTTTTATTCATTTTCCAGTTACCAGCTACAATTTTTTTTCTCATTGTTTTTTTTTATTTTTATGCGCCTTAGGGCGCGGGTTATGTGCGTGTGGGGAAGCGAGAGAGGGGGGATGGATGATGGATGAACCCAATTCGGTTCATCGGGGGGGATTATTGGAGGTGGGTGGTGGAGAGGTGAGAGGATTTAGTGGTGATGGTGCCGTTGGTGATGACTACGAGTCCTGGGTTGGCACGTATAACGGTCTTGAGGATACGGTCTTCGCTGATGTAGAATGGATAGTGTGCAGATGTACGTTGTTTCCAATCTTGTCGAAGGTCTTCGTTAGATGCTGTGATAAAATAGAAGGAATAGTGGTGTTGGATTGCGAAGTCGTAGAGAGTATTGATTTCATCTGCATAAGACTCTTTGATGGACGTAAGGTCGGGAGCTATTATGAGGATGGCTTTATCATCGGAAAAAATGTTTTCTGTTACATCTTCCCCTTCAGTAGCCGTTTGGACATAGAATCCAGCAGCATCGTAACGAGGGACCTTGACACCAGAAACACCTTCGACAGGAAGGTCAACTAGTTCGTTCATGTCATATCCAACACGATAAGGTCGGAAGTCGATAAGTGGGAGTGTATATATGCAAACAAGTGCATAGACAAGAAGTGCAAGGAACAAAGCACTGCGAATGATGCGTCCAATACATCCAGGGATGATAAGGAACATAGATGATGGCCAATATGCACACACTGCTGCTGCTGCAAGTAATACTATATTCTTAGCAAAAGTCTGTCCGTTTGTAAGAACGATAGCATCACCGAAACATCCGCAATCAGATACTGCTCCGGTGACAAGGATATATCCTGTGAGAGCAGTAAAAGCCAGCATAAATATCAGTGATATGAAGGACGTGATGCGACGTGAAAGAGCAAAGAATAGTCCGATACCTAACCCCCACTCTACCAAAGCAAGAACGACAGCAGAAACGAGACAGAAATGTTCAGAATAAGAGAGTCCGAAGGCAGAAAAATAATCAGACAACTTGTATGCCATACCATAAGGGTCATTAGCTTTTACAAATCCTGAAAAAAGAAAAGTGGCAGCTAACAAAAACCTACATACATTGACAATGATAGTCTTCATTCTCCAAATTCCAGTTTTATCAATCCGAAAATAGAATAATTAATCATATCAAGATAATTGGCGTCAATTCCTTCTGATATGAGAGTCTTGCCATCATTACCCTCAATTTCTTTAGTGCGATATATCTTCATGAGAATGAGATCGGTGTAAGAACTGACACGCATAGAACGCCAAGCTTCATCGTAGTCGTGGTTTTTTCGAAGCATGAGTTCTAGTGCCACCTTAGTATATTTGTCATAGAGTATTAAAGCTTGTTCGGCTGACATATCATCCTTCTCTGCATACCCCAGTTCAAGTTGAATCATTCCAATGATTCCATAGTTGACAATTGCTTGAAATTCAGGATAGATACCTTCTCCCACAAGAGAGACACCTTTGACCTCAAGACTACGAATGCGGTCTGCCTTAATAAGGATTTGATCAGTGACAGAGGATGGTCGCATGATGCGCCACGCAGCACCATAATCCTTTAATTTCTTAGCAAAGACATCACGACACTTTGCAAATACCTTTTGAGACTGTTCCTGAGTGTTCATATCTATTTATTTTGTCCCAAAGATGAGAGTCGGTAAGCAGCCGGGGATGACTGGACATTATTGTAATCAATTGGGAATGTAGGTTGTTTGTTGATTTCTCCGAGTGTAGAGATATAGAAATCACCTGTCACATCTTGATGAACAAAATCAAACATAAAAGCAGGATTTATAGTTTCGCCAAGAAGACGAGTTTCGAAATGCAGGTGAGAACCAGTGGAACGTCCGGTATTGCCACCGAGTCCAATAGGTTGTCCTGCTTTTACATCTTGGTTTTCATATACTAATTGACGGCTGAGATGACCATAGAGGGTCTCAAGCCCATTAGCATGACGAATAAGAACATAATACCCCCATCCAGAAGGGTCATATTTCACAACACGTACTTTACCATCAAAAGCTGCGAGGATAGTGTCGCCTATATATACTTTGAGGTCAATGCCACGATGCATCTTACCCCAACGACGACCATAGTTAGATGTAATCTGCCGACTAGGAGTAGGCATGCAGAACTCTCTTAAATCGACTTTGAATCCAGCAGGAAGAAAACCTGAAACCTTAGATACGGCACTATTATCCCAACTTGTATAAATATTAGCCTCAACTGCGTTATGTTTTTTTGTAACGAATGTGTTGGTTATCTTGATATTCTTGACATCAAGCATGTGGTTGTCAGAAGGTGCACGACGAGCCATTAAGTCTTGTCCATATGCGCTTACTGCCACCAATGAGGTTGTAATGATACCCAATAAAATTCTACGTATGCTCATATATTTAGTTTATTTCAAGAAGAGAAAAAGACATAAGACAACGAGAGTAGGACTAATACTCATCATTGGCATATAAAAACTGTGTAGAAGCAAGTTTGTAGTCAAATATCTCGTCTGAATTGAAAAATCTATTAATTTCAGCTATTGCATTCTCATGGCTATCAGAAGCATGGATGATATTTTCCTGAAAGCTCATGCCATAATCACCACGGATAGTACCAGGAGCTGCTTTGCGACCATTAGTACTGCCTGTCATAGTGCGTACCGTCTCAACGGCATCAACTCCTTCATAGACACAACAAATGACAGGTGATGCCATCATGGAGTTCTTGATGCGCTGAAAGAATGGTTTGCCTACCAAATGAGAATAATGCTTGTTGAGTAATTCATCTGTAAGTTGCATCATCTTCATACCAGCAAGACGCAATCCCTTCTTCTCAAAGCGAGCAGTAACTTCGCCAACGAGAGAGCGTTGTACGGCACTAGGTTTTAATATCACTAATGTTTTTTCCATAAATCATCGCAAAAATACAAAAAAAAATTTATTTATGCAACGATTTTTAGGACTATTCTTCTGAAAGGATTTTTGAGACATCCTTTTCAACTGTCTTAAGGATGTCACTACAGAAGGTAATCAATGACTTTGCTTCTTTTAGTTTTTCGGACAATGTATCAACATCAACATTGCCTTTTTCAATTTGGGAAACTAGTTGTTCCAGACGTTCTATTGCTTGGTTGTAATTCATTGTTTTTGAGTATGTGAGTATGGGTAAGGGGGATGAACCAAATGCGGTTCATAGGGGGTGAATCTATGTTACTTTGACTGGTGCGGTGCCGTCTGCAAAAGTGATTGTAAGAGAGGAGCCAGGGGTGAGGGATGAGACGGAATTGACAGCTTTGCCGTTAAGACGAGTGATACTGAAACCAAGACGCAAAAGTCGGTCAGGATTAGCATCAGATATTTTCTGAGTAAACAGTTCCAGCCGGTGACGCTGACTTTCAATAAGATGAGGAGATGAGAGACGGAGTCGTATGTAAGATTTCTCAAGATAGTTTTTTGCATTATTTAGTGAATTGGTAACACCAGATCGTAACTGTTCAGCCAAATCACAGAGATGATTCCACTCATCAAGTTGGTGAGAAATAATCATCTCAGCGGCAGCAGTAGGTGTCTTCACACGAGTGTGAGCAATGAGGTCAATGACTGTATCGTCACGTTCATGTCCAATGCCTGTGATTATAGGAATAGGAAACTGAGCAACATATTCTGCAAGGAGTAAAGAATCAAAGCCTGAGAGGTCTGCTGCAGACCCACCGCCACGGATAATGACCACAACATCCCAGTCGTTGATATTTTCGGCAATAGAGTCCAAAGCTCTGATTAGTGAAGATTCAACATCAGCCCCCTGCATAGTAGCTGGAAAGAGTTGGACAGAGAAAGCAAATCCGAACTGATTAGAATGGAGTTGATCTGCGAAATCTCCCCACCCCGCTGCAGACGGAGAAGATATAACAGCTATATGTTGAATGATACGAGGAAGAAGCAATTCACGGTTCATATTGATGATACCCTCTTCGCTCAGATGTAATAAAATCTGTTGGCGTTTGCGAGCCAAATCACCAATGGTATAAGTAGGGTCAATGTCAGAGACTATGAGTTTATAACCATACAATTCGTGGAACGACACAGACACTTTGACTAGCACTTGCATACCAGGTGAAAGAGCAAGACCCGTAGTTTGTTCGAAATAAGTTTTTAGCAAGTTCCACTGTGTACGCCAAATGACTCCCGAGGCATTTGCAATCAAGGAATTATCGTCGGCAGACTTTTGTACAAATTCCAGATAGCAATGACCACGAGAAGAGCGCACCTCACTCAACTCAGCTTGTAGCCAAAGAGAATTAGAGAGATGATGCTCTAACACGCCACGAACTAAAGAGTTCAGTTCGTAAAGACTTAGAGGACTACTTTCATTCAAATCCATCCAATTACCTTATATTCATGCCATGTTTCCATGCTTTTTCGTAGTCAGGAATACCATAGCCCATAATATTATCAGGATGAGATGCATTATTACCTGACTTACGCACGACATCAATAATCTGATGAGCGGTCAACTTGGGCAAAGCCTGCCAGAGACAAGTGACCATACCACAAGTAATAGGAGAAGAGAAAGATGTACCACTTGCCTTGGTGACAGAACCATCATCACCATATACAGTAGATGCCCCACCACGAGCCATGACATCTGGTTTGATTCTTCCGTCTGTAGTAAAACCTATAGAAGAGAATTGAGTATTGACACCATTTTTATCAACGGCACCAACTGTGAGAGTATGTTCAGAATCGGCAGGTGAAGTGATGAGCTTCCATACGTTATCACCCGAATTGCCAGCACTATTTACAAGAATCATACCTTTGTCAGCACACATAGAAGCCGAGTTAGAAATAATCTGAGAATGACCATCCAATTCACAATATTTCACACTGGTAGATTTGTCGTCAAAATCATTATAACCCAAAGATGTATTGATGACATCAACACCAACACTATCAGCAAATTCGATAGCAGCACACCAGTTGTCCTCTTCAATCATTTGCTCGGTGTCACCATCCTCAGAACGCAGAAGCCAGAAAGATGCTTCAGGGGCAGTACCTACAAACTCACCTGGTACATTAGCAGCGATACATGAGAGTACCATCATACCATGGTCTTGTTTGTCGTAGATATCACTGCCTGGTTCAACGAAATCACGAACCCCAAGGATTTTTGCTTTGCTTAGACCAGAAATAATATCTGCATTATAGAATCCACCATCAATGATAGCAACAGTCATTCCCTCGCCCTTATATCCTGCATAATGGAGAGCTGTTCCGTTGAGTTGTTCTATCTGTTCAGTTCCATCGCCATAGTAAGAAAAAGGTTTAGATTCAGCAACATCAGAAGCAGGAAGAGCTGGTTTTTGTTGAGCATTCAAATACTTGATAAATCTAGGTAAATAATCTTCTGGCATTTTTTGAGAATAATCAAGAATCAACGTATCATTTTTTTGTGGTTCAACTGATTCTGTTGGTTCAGTTGCGGAGACTTCTTTTTTAGCAGAAGCAATGAGAGAATGACGATCAACATTCTTTACCTTACGAGGGGCAGAATAAGTGGCCACCTTAACAACATCCTTAACACAAGGAAGTGCCTTAATCTGGGCAATACAAGATGTATCCATAGTACTGATAACCACAGTATTATTCCATTTAGACGTTTCGACTATGGTAACAGTGAACGTAGAAATCTGATTGAGGTAGCTACGATTGACAGGAAGGTCAGAAACGTTAATCTTAAGATGTTGACGATGGCGACGCTCTATTGCCTTCTGAGATAGAAATTCCTCAGGATGTTTTATAGAATATTCATTATTCTTT
>JAGHSE010000262.1 GCA_018066015.1 Candidatus Colivivens equi | reverse complement strand
AATTAACATGTTAGCTTAAAGATAAACATAAGGTATATGGAATATAAAAAGTGCTCGACATTATCGAGCACTTTTTATATTATATCCCTCTGTAGATTATTAAGACTATATTTTGTTAATACTTTATCTGTTGACAGAAGGATTTAGAAATAGGATTTGATTCACTTTACTTCAAAGTTAAGAGCCTTGAGGTCAGCATCTCGTGAAGAGTTACCATAAAGAATTTGGTACTTGCCTGCAAATACTGCAAGGTCATCTTTTGAATCAAGATAATAAGAGAATGCGTCAGGAGTAAGAGTCAGTTTGACGTTCTGAGTTTCACCTGCAGCAAGTTCTATGCGCTTATAAGCTTTGAGAGACTTGATTGGAGCATCAGGATTGTCAAGACTCTTTACATATACTTGAACAACTTCAGCACCATTCATCTTGCCTGAGTTAGTTACAGGAATAGTGATGTCAACACTCTTGCCTGCTTTAATCTTAGATTTAGACAATTTAGCTGTGCCGAAATCAAAAGTAGTGTAACTCAATCCGTAACCAAAACTATAAAGAGGTTCACCCTTGAAGTAACGATAAGTACGATTTTCCATACTGTAATCTTGGAAATCAGGTAACTGATCGGTTGACTTATAGAATGTTACAGGAAGTTTACCAGAAGGGTTGAAGTCTCCAAAGAGAACGTCGGCAACTGCTGTACCACCTTCTTGTCCTGGATACCAAGCCTGAAGTAAAGCGTCGTAATCGTTTTCAACTTCAGTGAATGCAACACAACTACCAGAGCAGTTTACAAATACAACAGGTTTGCCAGTTTCATGGAGAGCCTTGAGAAGACGTTGCTGAACAGCAGGCAATTCAATAGTTTGACGTTCATGACCTTCACCTTCTTGAGAAGAAGTGATACCGCCAACGAAAATGATAGCATCATAATCCTTAACCTCGTCTTTAAGTTCTGAGAATTCAGCAATTTTACGCTCGTACATATTTACATTAAGACTTGAATTTGTGCCTTCAGTTTCTGACTTATAAAGAATTTCTATGTCATAAGTCTGACCAGCTTCTACATTAGCATGAGGGTCGTTGCGACGTCCGAAGCCAAAACCAAATCCACCGAAACCACCACCTCTGTTAGCGCGGAGCTCTTGTTGTTGAGCTTCAGTAAGTTGCATTCCAGGAGTGTATTTAAAGGATAAAGGTTTACGTTCAGTAACTACTTCACCATTAACAAGAACCTTATAATTATTAGCGCGAACAGCAAAGCAGAGTTCACCAGTGAAATCACTAGTAAATTTACCAGTGTAGCGAGCAGTGAAATCGCTTGAAGGAACGCCTTCTCCAAATCCGTAACCACCATCAGTCATGAAGTCAATCTTTGTGACGTTGTCTGTACGAACAGTATTTCCAGTCCAATCAGGTGAAGCAAAGTATTCACTATATAAACCAGGTTTACCATTAGTTCCTACAACTTTTTTCATTTTTGGAACCTGAATATATTCATTTTCAATTTCGCACCCCTTGATGTATTCTACTTGTGCGTTAGGCATTTTAGCTTTAATACCCTGAAGAATTGTAATGCAGTGAGTAGGTGTGCCACTGTAATTACCACGCATCATTTCTGCGTCGTCGGCATTTGGACCTACAACGGCAATCTTCTTCAAATTCTTAGAGAGAGGAAGTACATTATTATTTTTCAAGAGAACCTGAGCCTCGCGAGCAAGTAGAAGTGCATGATCACGGTGAGCTTGGCAGTCAACAACAGATCCAGGAATCTTAGAATATGGATTCATTTCATCAGGGTCAAACATACCTAATTCAATACGAGCCTTGATAAGACGACGAAGAGATACATCAAGTTCTTTTTCGTCAATAAGGCCTTCTTGTGAAGCCTTAACGAGAGATTGGTAGCTCTTACCACATTCAAGGTCAGTACCATTACGGACTGCATCAGAACTAGCTGTCATAGCATTTTCATGAGTACCGTGAGCACCTTTATTATAAAAATCGTTGATGGCATCACAGTCAGAAACGATAAGTCCTTGATAATTCCATCTGTCGCGAAGGATTTGTACGAGCAAACGGCTGGAAGTACAACAAGGTTCTCCTTCATATGCACTGTATGCACACATCACTTCCTGAACATTACCTTCAGTAACGAGAGTCTTGAATGCAGGCAGATAAGTTTCCCAAAGGTCACGACGAGAAACTACAGCATTGAATTTATGACGGAGGGGTTCTGGACCACTGTGTACAGCATAGTGCTTAGCACAGGCATGAGTCTTATAATATTTATCATCGTTGCCTTGCATTCCCTTAACAACGTTAAGTCCCATGCGAGACATTAGATAAGGGTCCTCACCGTAAGTCTCTTGTCCACGTCCCCAACGAGGGTCACGGAAAATATTTACATTAGGGCACCAGAAAGTAAGGTTAGGAAGAGCAGAAACATAAGGACCGATGTCACCAGTACGTGGAAGTGAATTATAACGTCCACGAGCTTCATCACTTACCATAGTGTAGGTAGTAAGTTGGGCATCATCATCAAATGTAGCAGCAAGTGCAATACATTGAGGGAATACGGTTACATCACTAACACCCATAAGTCCATGACAAGCTTCGCCCCACCAGTTATAAGCAGGAACACCGAGACGGTCAACTGCAACCGAACGGTTCATCATCATACCAACTTTCTCTTCGATAGTCAAACGTGAAATAAGGTCTTCTGTACGTTCAGTAGAAGAAAGAGATGGATTTTGAAAAGGATATTCATACGTTCCTTTAACATTGTCTGGAGTTCCAGACATGAGCAGAAGGGAAAGAATACCAACTGCAAAGATTGATAACTTTTTCATTTTAGTAGTTATTATAATTAATTATGAAGGTATATTCTCGATTACAAAGATAATAAAAATGTTGGAAACATGATGCAATTTATGTGATATTCCATTCAAAATTATTAACTTTGTAGGAAATTAGGTGTTATGGCAAAAAAAATCATAGATGAAGAAATGAAACTGGATGGTCAGAATCCGCCAGTGTCAGACTATGATCCAACAAGGATGACAGATGGTATAACTCATCATCTAAGCGGAATGTACAGAAACTGGTTTTTGGATTATGCCAGTTATGTGATTCTTGAACGTGCCGTCCCACATATTATTGATGGTTTGAAGCCCGTTCAGCGTCGCATTCTACATTCTATGAAAAGAATGGATGATGGTCGCTTTAATAAAGTTGCTAATATTGTGGGTCATACAATGCAGTTTCATCCACATGGAGATGCAAGTATAAAAGATGCTTTGGTACAATTGGGTCAGAAAAACTTATTGATTGATTGTCAAGGAAACTGGGGTAATATTCTTACAGGTGATGATGCAGCAGCAGGACGATATATTGAGGCTCGACTTTCAAAATTTGCACTGGATGTAGTGTTTAATCCCAAAACAACAGAGTGGAAACTATCTTATGATGGACGAAACAAAGAACCAATAGCTTTACCTGTAAAGTTTCCGTTATTGTTGGCTCAAGGAGTAGAAGGAATAGCAGTAGGACTTAGTTCAAAAATTTTGCCACACAATTTTAATGAACTTTGTGATGCTGCCATTAGTTATCTTCATGACGAAGAATTTCATCTTTATCCAGATTTTCAGACAGGAGGGTATATTGATGTATCAAAATATTGTGATGGTCAGCGTGGAGGTTCGGTAAGAGTACGAGCAAAGATTGAGAAACAAGACCAAAAAACACTTGTCATCAAAGAAATACCTTATGGAAAGACTGCTACGACCCTCATTGACTCAATACTAAAAGCCATTGAAAAGGGCAAAATAAAGGCGAAAAAAGTTGATGACAATACAGCTGCTGAAGTTGAAATATTAATTCAGCTCTCACCAGGAGTGTCATCAGATAAAACGATTGATGCTCTATATGCATTTACTGACTGCGAGGTGAGTATATCACCAAACTGCTGTGTGATAGATGGAAAATTTCCAGTGTTCTTGACTGTCAGTGATGTATTGAAAAAGTCAACAGACAACACGAAAGACCTCATAAAACAAGAACTACTGATTCGTAAGAATGAACTGCTTGAACAACTCCATTTTGCCAGTTTGGAGCGAATCTTTATTGAAGAAAGAATATATAAAGGTCAGCCATTTGAAAATGCAGAAAGTGCAGACGAGGCATGTGCATATATTGACGAACGACTTACACCATTCTATAAAGATATGGTGCGCGAAGTTACAAAAGAAGATATACTCAGACTTCTTGACATCAAGATGGAGCGCATCATAAAGTATAACAAGGACAAAGCAGATGACTTCATTGCACGCATCAAGGACGAACTGAAGGAAGTCAATCATGATTTGAAGAACCTAGTAGAAGTAACTGTACAATGGTTTAAATTCCTTAAGACAAAGTATGGAGAATCCTATCCACGTTTGACAGAAATTCGTAACTTTGATACTATACAAGCAGCTACAGTAGCAGAAGCAAATCAAAAACTCTACATAAATCGTACGGAAGGATTTATTGGAACAAGTCTCAAGAAAGATGAATTTGTATGTAATTGTTCGGATCTTGACGATATAATCATATTTTATAAAGATGGTACTTATAAGGTAATCAAAGTATCAGAAAAAGTCTTTGTAGGCGAAACGGAGCGTTCAAAAGCAGAAAAGCGCAAGACTGAAATCATACATGTAGCAGTATTTAAAAAGAACGATACACGTACGATATACAATGTCTGCTATAAAGATGGAGCTACAGGAGTAACATATATTAAACGATTTAATGTACCATCAGTATCTCGTGACCATGAATATGATGTAACTATGGGTACTCCGAAATCCAGAATTACATACTTCACAGCCAACAATAATGGTGAGGCTGAGAGTATTCATATTACACTCAAACCATTACCAATGATTAAAAAATTAGCTTACGACAAAGATTTTAGTGAAATTGCCGTAAAAGGTCGTACTGCAAGAGGAAATTTATTGACTAAACATGATGTGCTTCGCATAGGTCTGAAGGCACATGGAGCAAGTACTCTTGGAGGACGCAAAGTGTGGTTTGACAGAGATGTACTTCGTCTTAATTACGAAGGTCACGGAGAATATCTTGGTGAATTCCAGGGAGAAGATAGTATTCTCTGTGTGCTTGACAACGGAGATTTCTATATTACTAATTTTGATATCAATAACCACTACGAATCAAATATTATACGTCTCGAAAAATTTAGAACTGAAAAAGTGTGGACAGCCGTACTTTGGGATGCCGAACAAAAGGGATTGCCTTATATTAAGCGATTTACGATGGATGCAACTCAGAAAGTGCAGAATTTCCTTGGAGAAAATCCAAATAATAAATTGATTATCCTTACAGATACAGTTTTCCCACGTCTGCAACTGACTTTCAAAAAACCAGATGACGACAAGGAACCTCAAGAAATTGACGCAGAACAATTCATTGGGGTTAAGGGATTCAAAGCAAAGGGTAAGAGATTGACAATGTTGAAATTGGATCAAGTCATAGAATTGGAACCAGTCCGTTTTCCTGAAGAATCTGAAGAAGAATATGAGGAGGGTCTGGAAAATGAAAATGGCAGTCAAGAGAATACGAATGGTTTCAAGGCAGAATTGCAGAATGAAATACCCAAAGACGAGACCCCTGAAATGAGATTTGATGAAGATGGACAATTAATTTTGTTTTAAGGGGTGTTCTATTAATTACATTTTAGGTGATTTTGACTTTTTTCTTTAGCAGGTTGTTGCCATGAATGAAGGAGCGATGCTGGCATCGTGACTGAAAGAAGGACAGCAAGATGCAAAGAAAAAGCCAAAAGCATCAAAATAGCAATAACACCCATAGTTCGTTAATTATTTATTTTTGCGGGGAATTAATAGAACACCCCTTAATAGTTTAAAGTGAAAATTAGAATCGTCATATTGTGTGCAACTCTATATACCTTAGCATTAACTGTTAAGGCGCAAGAGCGGATGCATTCCACTATGTTTGGTGGAGGTTGGGCTGATGTATATGATACCTATCTGTCACCCTATAAGTATAAGGGAGGCGAAATGCGAATAATACGTGAAACGTATAGACCAACAAAAATTCTTGATGGACATATTAAGGTACAAACTTTGGCTAATTTTGATGCAGGATATTTAGAAAACCGAGGAGGTGAAGCACATGAATGGTTCGGTGGTTTCAGGTACTCCTTTAATTGGCTGTATGGTACATCAACTTCAATCTGTAATAATCAACTTCAGTTAATGGCAGGAACAGGAGTATCGGGATATCTTGGAGGAATCTACAATACTCGAAATGGCAATAATCCAGCACAAGGTAAGGCTGATGTGATGATTAATCTCACAGGAAAAATAGACTATGCATTCAATGTGTGGAATAAACAATGTCATGTCAACTACCAATTTATAATTCCGCTTGTTGGTGTAGCATTCTCGCCAAATTTCGGACAGTCATATTATGAAGCATTCTCACTTGGTAATTACGATCACAATGTGGTTTTTGCATGGCTGGGTAATAAACCGTCTATGCAACATTCTTTAATCGTAAGTTTTCCTGTTGCGAAAAACATAGTATGTGTGGGCTATTATGGTGAATTCCTGCAATCAACATGGAATAACCTACGTTATCATCAATATTCAAATGATATTCTAATAGGATGGAAAAAGTATTTCACTTTATAATCATATCATTATTCAACATAATTGTGTTGTGTTCGTGTGTAAAGGAGGAATATCCTACAGCAGATACTCCAGCAGACAATTTGGAATCATTGTGGAGATTGATGGACGAACATTATTGTTTTTTTGACTACAAAAAACAAACAATTGGTGTAGATTGGGATGAAGTTCATAGTCGTTATGCTTCAAAGATAAATCCAAAGATGACCAATATCCAACTATTTGAAGTGTGTTGCAATATGCTAAGCGAACTGCGAGACGGGCATGTCAATCTCGGGGCAGGTTTTGATATGGGACGTAATTGGAGTTATTGGCAGAATTATCCTGAAAATTTCAACGATAGTATTCAGCGCAGTTATTTAGGCAATGATTTTCATATAGCAGCAGGATTGAAATACAAAATATTAGAAGATAATGTAGGATATGTACGTTGTGCTAGTTTTGATACAGGCATCGGTCATGGCAATGTGGGGGATATGTTGTCTATGCTTGGACTTTGCAACGGACTGATAATTGATGTGAGAGGTAATGGTGGTGGTCAACTTACTAATGCCGAGACATTAGCCTCACATTTTACCAACAAAAAAACACTCGTAGGATATACATATCATAAGATAGGTAAGGGACATAATGATTTTTCATCATTAGAACCTCAATATCTCAAACCTGCTTCTGGAAGTATATGGCCAAAGAAAACCATAGTATTGACTAACCGCCAGTGTTTTAGCGCCACAAACGACTTTGTGAAGATGATGAAAGGACTAGAAAATGTGATTATATTAGGCGATACTACGGGAGGTGGAAGTGGAATGCCCTTCACTCAGGAAATACAAAATGGTTGGAGTGTAAGATATTCAGCTGTAGTCACAGTGGATAAAGACAAAAAACATATTGAATTTGGAATAGCACCCGATATAGTTGTTAGTATGTCAGAAACAGACCTCATGCGCCGTTGTGACACACTAATTGAACAAGCACGCAAACTATTACAATAAACTCAAATCTGCAGGAAATTCACACAAGTAATCGGGCTCTTCAGTCAGTTTCATAAATGCCTCATAACACTTATAAGTTACAACCTACTCAAAAGGAATAAAAAGTTTTGCTAGTTGTATTTTTGAGCAATTTATTAATTGTTGTCAAAAAAAAATAGTATATTTGCAGAATAATGTATAAAGTATAATCTTTTTAGAATACGAACTAGAGATGGAAAAAACTTGGCGTTGGTTTGGCAAAAAGGATCCAATCACTCTGAAAATGTTGAGACAAATTGGAGTGGAGGGTATAGTAACTGCATTACATGATGTTCCTAACGGAGAAGTGTGGACTCGTGAGAAAATACACGAATTAAGGACTTATATTGAGAGTTTTGGGATGAGATGGAGTGTGGTAGAAAGTCTGCCAGTAGTTGAAAGCATTAAATATGCAGGTCCTAATCGTGATCATCAGATTGAAATCTATAAAGAAAGTCTGAAAAATCTCGGTCTTGAGGGTATCCACACTATATGCTATAATTTCATGCCTGTACTTGACTGGGCAAGGACTGACTTAATGCATCCAAATCCAAATTATTCATTTAATCTTTATTTTTCATTTGCA
The DNA here is from genome assembly GCA_018066015.1 of Candidatus Colivivens equi. Lineage (GTDB taxonomy): Bacteria > Bacteroidota > Bacteroidia > Bacteroidales > Bacteroidaceae > Colivivens > Colivivens equi. The sequence goes on along the minus strand of JAGHSE010000262.1, from coordinate 3,021 downwards.
GAATTTGCTTATTTTGATATGTACATTCTGAAACGTGAGGGTGCAAGAGATAGTTTCTCAGTTGAGGTTGTAGCAGAGGCAGATAAAATACATGATAGGGTGGTGGCAGATGGAACAGAAGCTGAATTCAATCATCATCTTGTAGAAAATGTGATAATAAAAACTCAAGGATTTGTAAATGGAAATATTAAGGAAGATGATGAACATCCTATTGAGTTGTTCCGCCAGTTGCTTGATTTGTACAAAGGAATTACTCGTGACCAATTGCGTGAGAATATGAGATATTTCCTTTCAGCAATAATGCCAGTTTGCGAGGAATATAATATGAATATGTGTGTGCATCCTGATGATCCACCATTGCAGATATTAGGTTTGCCACGTATTGTGACTTGTGATGAAGACATAGAGTGGTTTCTCAATGCTGTAGATAACAAGCATAATGGTTTGACATTTTGTGCAGGTAGTCTTTCTTCAGGTGCTCATAATGATGTAGTGGAGCTTGCTCGTAAATATGCTTCGCGCACTCATTTCGTACATTTGCGCTCGTGTCATATTTTCCCTAATGGAGATTTCACAGAAGCAAGTCACCTTGGTGGACGTGCAAATTTAATTGAATTGGTAAGAATATTTGAGAAGGAAAATCCAGACCTACCTATGCGAGTTGATCATGGTCCGTTCTTTGATATGTATGATGAAGATAAGATGGGACATAATGCCGGGTATTCATTCCTTGGCAGAATGTTTGCAATGGGTCAGGTTCAGGGCATTCTTGCAACTGTAGATAATGAACTTGGAATTGAGTATAAACTACCTTATAAACTATAGGTGTAACCATAATAACTAATTAAAATGAATAGTTTATTTGACATTAAGGACCAAGTGGTCGTTATTACCGGCGGAACAGGTGTGTTGGGTTCCATGATTGGTAAGTATCTTGCAAAAGAAGGTTGTAAAGTCGCTTTTCTTAGTTTGCCTCAGGAAGAAGAACTTGGTAAAAAGCTTGTTGCTGAAATCAAGTCAGAAGGTGGCGAAGCATGTTGGTTTGCAACAAATGTTCTTGATGCATCTGTAGTAGAACAGAACTGCAAAGATATTCTTGAAAAGTATGGTCGAGTAGATACATTGCTCAATGCAGCAGGAGGCAACCAGAAAGGGGCAACTATTGCAGATGATCAGTCAATTTTTGACCTTGACCCTAAGCAGTTCTCTTTTGTTCTTGAATTGAATCTTACTGGTACAGTCATTCCTACTCAGGTATTCCTCAAACCAATGAAAGAGCAGGGTAAGGGACAAATCGTGAATTTTGGTTCAATGACAAGTTTCCGTCCTTGTACTCGTGTGTGCGGTTATTCTGCTGCAAAGTCGGGTATCAAGAGTTTCACTGAATACATGGCATCAGAAGTGGCTCGTAAATTTGGAGATGGTATTCGTGTGAATGCAATTGCCCCAGGTTTCTTTGTAACAAATCAGAACCATGACCTTTTGGTAAATCCTGATGGCAGTTGGACACCACGCGCACAACATATCATCCAACAGACTCCATTCGGACGTATGGGAGAACCAGAAGAACTTTGTGGAACTATTCACTATCTCATCAGTCCTGCTTCAAAATTTGTAACAGGTACTATTGCCGTAGTTGATGGTGGATTCAATGTATATTGCATATAATAATTGCTGACAAGGAATAAGGGATAAATATTGCCACCCAAATTTCATTAGCATGTTTAGTTATGAAAAGTTGTAGCAAAATATTGCTCATAGCATTTGCTGTGCTAATATATGTCTCATGCGCAGAGAGTGAAGAAAGTGCCACTCTCTGCGGAGAATGGAAATTAGTATCTATTCGTACAGAAGTCAATGATGTTCCTGACGAACAGTGTACAGAGAGTGTATTCTATACATTTGAGGCAGATTCCACATTTCTAATACAAGAAGGAGATTACGAAGAAACAGGTTGTTGGACATTAGTTGACAGTATTTTGACTATGTCGCCAAATGACACAGACCTAGTGTCAAATGTCAAGGTAATAAGATTGAGTGAAGACTCTCTTATACATGAATCATATTCAGATTCAGAATTTGGCAAGATACACGAGACTATGTCCTTTGTAAGAATGAAATCAGAAAAATAAATATTTAATGTTACTCCAGGTACCGATACAAGATGTGATGAATAATCTTCCGCAGTTAGATTTGCAGGAGATACAAAATCAGTTAGATTTTGAGCAGTGGATGAAGAACATTGGAACATTTGAGATGATTCTGAAAGGATTGGTTATTGGTATCTTTGCTTCAGCACCAATGGGTCCGGTAGGAATTCTGTGTGTACGAAGAACTCTTAATAAAGGCAGATGGATAGGTTTTGCTACTGGAGTTGGAGCATCAATAAGCGATATTATTTATGCTCTTATTACAGGGTTGGGACTTTCATTTGTTGTTGATATCATTGAGGATCCGAGTATAGCATATTGGATGAAGATTATAGGAAGTGTGATATTCTTATTGTTTGGAATATATACATTTAGGTCGAATCCTGTAGGCAATTTCAAACCTGTACCAAAAGCAGGGAAGGGTACGTTAGCTCAAAATATGTTGACAGGTTTTTTGGTGACATTTTCAAATCCGATGATAATCAGCTTCTTCGGAGTATTGTTTAGTATGTTTACTTTTATATTGAAGGACAACGTACTGCCTCAGGTCTTAGGATATATATCCATTGTAATAGGAGCATTATTATGGTGGTTTGGACTAACGTGGCTAATTGATAAAGCTCGCAAGAGCTATAATATTCGCATTGTATGGATAATAAACCGAGGTATCGGTATCGCTGTTATGGTAGTGTCAGCCTTGATGTTAACATATACCTTGACAGGACATTCATTCCCAATGCTTAACGATTAAGGGGTGTTCTATTAATTCCCCGCAAAAATAAATAATTAACGAACTATGGGCGTTATTGCTATTTTGATGTTTTTGGCTTTTTCTTTGCATCTTGCTGTTCTTCATTCAGTCACGATGCCC
>JAGHSE010000303.1 GCA_018066015.1 Candidatus Colivivens equi | reverse complement strand
TTTTTCAACCTTGATATGGTCATTTCCGTTGGTTATCGTGTGGATAGCATACGCGCTACTCAATTTCGCAAATGGGCAACCAAAGTGCTACATCAATTTGCGCAAAAGGGCTATGTGTTAGATAAGGTACGGCTCAAAAATGGGCAAGTATTTAGTGATACCTATTTTGACCACTTGCTGGATGAGATACGTGAAATCCGTGCCAGCGAACGGATGTTCTACCAAAAGGTAACGGATATTTACATGACGGCATACAATTATGACGTCAACTCTCCGCTTACACAACAGTTCTTCGCTTCTGTACAAAACAAAATGCACTATGCTGTGCATGGTCACACCGCAGCAGAAGTTATTAAACAACGTGCCGATGCCGACAAAGAGCATATGGGATTGACTACATGGAGAAAAGCCCCCAAGGGTAAGATTGTTAAGGCAGATGTAGTAATTGCGAAGAATTATCTCACAGAACCTGAAATACAAGGAATGAACGAGTTGGTGAGTATGTATTTGGATTATGCCAAACGCCAAGCGGAAAAACATATTCCTATGACAATGGAGGATTGGGCAAAACGGTTGGATGCGTTTCTTGAATTCAACAATGAGAACATATTGATGGATAGTGGCACAATTTCTCATATTGAAGCGCAAACCTATGCAGAGAGTGAATTTGAAAAATACCGTGTTATTCAAGATGCAATCTATACATCTGACTTTGACCTTTTTGCCCAAGCCATAGAACCTATATCTAAAAAAAATTAGTACCTTTGCGACTGCAAAGGTGCATCGGGGTATTAGCTCATCTGGTAGAGCGTGACGTTCGCAATGTCAAGGTAAGGGGTTCGAGTCCCCTATGCTCCACAAAAGATTTGTTAACAAAAAAGTGAACAAGGACGCTATAAACCGCAAAAATGCAGGTAAATTTGTAGATGTGAAAAAAAAATAGTAATTTTGCAAGCAAAATTGAAGGAAAATATAAATGGACTCAGACAAACTCATCACTTTCCAGGAGGAGCAGCAACTCTATACTGATGTGTGCGCCATCATTAGCGAGGCGCGTCGTCATGTGGCTACGTATGTTAACGAGGAGGCATGTCTAATGAATTGGCGTGTAGGTAAACGTATCAAGGAAGATATTCTCCTCAATAAGCGTGCAGAGTATGGTAAGCAAGTACTAATTAATCTTGCCAAACGTCTTACTGAGCAGTTTGGTACGGGTTGGGGGCACGAAAAACTAAAACAATGTGTACGCAGCGCGTACCTTTTTTCGGAAGATGAGATTCGGTACGCAGCGCGTACCCAATTGACTTGGACACATCTACGCTCTATTATGTCTATCAGCAATGAGTTGGAGCGCAAGTTTTATATGGAGATGTGCCGCATTGAGCATTGGGATACGCGCACCTTGACAGAAAAGATAGATGGCCAACTCTTTCAGCGGACCGCTATCAGCCAACGTCCAGAGGATGTTATTCGTCGCGAATTGGCGAATTTAGAGCAAACCGACATGCTACATCCTGACGTGGTTTTTCGCAGCACATATATTCTTGATATGCTGGGACTACCAGATATCTACACGGAGAAAGATTTGGAAGATTCCATATTGAATTGTTTGGTGGAGTTCATTCATGAGTTAGGCTCGGATTTTACTTTTGTGGATCGTCAAAAACGGATTACAGTAGATTCGGAGGATTACTATATTGACCTACTTTTTTTCCATCGTAGCCTTCGCCGCTTGGTAGCCATTGACCTCAAGTTAGGCAAGTTCAAACCGGCATACGAGGGGCAAATGCGTCTATGTCTTCGTTATCTCAATGCCAATGAGCGTAAGGAATGGGAAGAAGAACCAATCGGTTTAATCTTGTGTAGTGAAGGCAATACAGAGCATATCCAATATCTAATGATGGATGAGAATAGCGATATCCGTGTGGCGCAATACTTTACGCAGTTACCTGACCAGAAATTATTGGCTGATAAATTGCAACGCGCCATTGCCATTGCTCGTGAGAGACAACAAGAGCACAAGCCACAATGACAAAAGTGTTGTTAACAAAAAAGTGAACAAGGACACAAGGTGGAGCGCTTTAGGCGCTTCGCGCCGTTCTATTAGCGCAGCGTTCTACTAGGGCTCTGCCCGTTATATTAGGCGACCTTGTCGCCGTTCAAT
>JAGHSE010000310.1 GCA_018066015.1 Candidatus Colivivens equi | reverse complement strand
AATGTAATTAATAGAACACCCCTAGATATATATCATCAGTGCCACTCAGTGCTGAGATATTCGCCTTGTCTGTATATCTTGGCAAGTGTCATCTCAAATATTAATGTTGAATATGCAGGAATAGATTGAGCGTCTTGTTTGCCATATCCTAATTGATATGGAATATACACTAACCATTTGTCGCCCTCAACCATATACTGAAGAGCTGTAGCAAACCCAACAATATTACCTTTAACTCCGAAAAGTGCAGGAACATCAGTTTTAACATTCAGCGTATCACTTACATAGCTTTTGTCAAAGCAATATCCGTTGACGTATGTTTTCGTAGGGATGAGTCTTCCTGAGTAGTGCACTCTTACGGAATCTGAGAACAAAGGGTGCATTGCGCCATTACCATGTTCAAGTTTCTTTACAAAAATGAATCTGTCATTATGACCGTTGTATATGGCTGTAGAATCACCTAATGTATAGGCTTTATAGATTGTCCACGAACCATCTGAGTTGGCTTTTGCTACTTTCGCAATGGAGTCTAAATATGCAACATTTCTATTTTCCCAGTTGCTAAATTCTTCCTCTTCGCTTTTTTCAGAGCATGAAATGCAGACAACTCCTAACAATAACCCACAAATCAAAACGGATAATCTATTCATGTTGTTTACTTATTTTAATTTTTTCAAGAGACTAGTAATGGTTACTTCATTTTCAATCATGCCACAGAGGTCGCAAATGTTAACACGTTTTTGTTCCATAGTGTCTCTGTAACGTAAAGTAACAGTATTGTCTTCAAGGGTTTGATGATCTACAGTTACGCAATAAGGTGTACCAATAGCGTCCTGTCTGCGGTATCTCTTGCCAATAGTGTCTTTTTCTTCGTACTGACAATTAAAATGGAATTTCAGTTCATCAATGATTTCGCGTGCTTTCTCAGGCAGACCATCTTTCTTTGTAAGAGGGAATACAGCCAGTTTGATAGGTGCCAAGGCTGCAGGCAAACGAAGCACTACACGAGTTTCACCATTTTCAAGTTGTTCTTCTTGATAGCTATGACACATGATGCTAAGGAACATACGGTCAACTCCGATACTTGTCTCAATAACATAAGGAGTGTAACTTTCGTTCAAATCAGGGTCAAAATACTTAATGCTCTTGCCAGAGAACTTTTCGTGTTGGCCTAAGTCGAAATTAGTTCGGCTGTGTATTCCTTCAACTTCCTTGAAACCAAATGGCATCTTAAATTCAATATCAGTAGCAGCATTTGCATAGTGAGCTAATTTATCATGATCATGGAAGCGATAATTCTCAGAACCAAAACCAAGATTTTGATGCCAAGCCATACGTGTAGCTTTCCACTTTGCAAACCAGTCAAGTTCTGTGCCTGGTTTGATGAAGAACTGCATCTCCATTTGTTCAAATTCTCGCATACGGAAAATAAATTGACGAGCCACAATTTCGTTTCTGAAAGCTTTTCCGATTTGTGCAATTCCAAACGGAATCTTCATACGACCAGTCTTTTGTACATTGAGATAATTAACAAATATACCTTGTGCAGTTTCAGGACGAAGATAAATAGTAGATGCACCATCAGCAGTACTTCCCATCTCTGTCTTAAACATAAGGTTAAATTGGCGTACTTCAGTCCAGTTTCTTGTTCCACTGATAGGACAAACAATCCCCTCGTCAATGATAATCTGTCTCAGTCCTTCCAAGTCATTATCATTCATTGCTTTCTGAAAACGAGCATGGAGGTCATCTCTCTTCTTTGTTTCTTCTAATACACGTGGACTTGTGCTACGATATTGTTCCTCATTGAATGCATCGCCGAAACGCTTTTTTGCCTTAGCTACTTCTTTGTCAATTTTTTCATCATACTTAGCTATCTGATCCTCTATAAGAACATCAGCTCTGTAGCGCTTCTTGGAATCTTTGTTGTCGATAAGTGGATCATTAAATGCATCTACGTGACCAGATGCCTTCCAGATAGTTGGGTGCATAAATATGCATGAGTCTATACCCACGATATTCTCGTGCATCAAGACCATACTCTGCCACCAATATTGCTTGATATTGTTCTTTAGTTCCACACCATTCTGACCATAGTCATAGACTGCGCCTAGACCATCATATATATCACTTGAAGGAAATACGAAACCATATTCCTTACAGTGGCTTACCACCTTTTTAAAAACATCTTCTTGTGCCATTTTTATATTTTGCTGATTAATATTTTTATTAATGTCGCAAATTTAGTGCAATTATTTCACATAGCCAAACAAATGGTACAATTTTAACGTCAACGACAACTCTACTACCTTCTAAGGCAATAAACCAAGGCTTGCGGGTGATAAAACCTTTACCTCGCATTGCTTGATAGTTTATCCCATCCCAGGGTTGACTGCGCCAACCTACAAATGACTATAAACGCAATGTTCGATGAACAAGTTTCACGCAGAGTTTTTACCACGGCGGTATTTTTTTTACCACGAAATACACGAAATAATACGAAAAATTTAAAAACTTAATCTGTGATAGTAGGGACAAGCCCTACGGCACAGATTAAAAAAGAAAAATTCAAGTGTTATTCAGTGCATGAGTGATAACAATTACTATGGTCATAAAATATTATGATTATTGTTACACTAGTATGTATTTGCCTGTAAAATACAGATTTCAGAATTTTCAACGAACCGAATGCAGAGTCAAACTTGTTTGAACTATGCTGAGGTGAGGCTGGAAATGCAGGAACTGAAACTTAAATTAGTTACTTAGAAATCTTACGTCAAGAACTGAAAGTCTGTCTGCAAACCATTTTTTTAGGTATTCTATTTCTTCATCATAGTTGCTGACAGTATGAGAACGGAACATATCAAGCATTGCACTATCATCAAATCCACCTGCGAATCCACCCATCATGGCATTGCCACCTGCGAATCCACCCATCATGGCATTGCCACCTGCGAACCCGCCCATCATGGCATTGCCACCTGCGAACCCACCAAATCCATTAGGAGTATTTGGTGTGGAGGTATGCTTGCCGTCTTGCTTTAATAATTCGGGGTATTTTTCAAACTGGCGTTGTTGAGTTGGGCGTAATTGTGTTGCATATTCGTCAATGATAGCTAATATATGTTTGTTACTGAGAATAGTTTTGCGCAGTTCAGAATAACGCTGTTTGACCATTGACTCTAATTGAGAATTAACAGCAAATAACTTCCAAAATGCAGGGGTAGGAGTAGTCTCACACCCCTCAAACGCCCAAGCATTTATGTCACCAGCACTACAAAAACCGCACGAACCGTATGCTAAATTATAATCCCACACCGGACCCGCAAAAATTTTGCCCTTGCTTCCGTCATCACCTCTTGGAGTGATATAAAAATAAGAACTACTTTTATAAGCATCAGCATTAAGACTGAGTTCGGTATGAATGAAATAGTCAACGAAAGAATTGATATCAACCAACTCTGTTAGTTTTGCCAGCGAAAAATTGTTCTCGTCCAAAAAAGCATCTTCAAAATCATTTACAAACTGATGCACATATTCAGTCTGCTCATCCGAAATCTTTAATTTCTTAGGATAACGACAAGTCCACACCACACTCTGCATATCTGGGAAATTTGGCATCGTAGAAAAACCTGCTCCAAAATTACCAAATCCACCAAACATAGAACCTACATTGCCTCCTGCAACATTATTCAGACCCTTGTGCTTTGATATGAAGTAATCTTCAGATTCATCATATTTATCTATACGAAGTACATACCCAGTTTCACCTGCTGGTATATCACCAACTTTGACTTTTGTACCATCAGCAGTCTTTTTCTTACCAGCAATTTCTAAACGGCCCTTATCTACTGTTATGGTTTCGCTGAATCCATAAACTCCGATATATTCATCATTCAAAATCACTTCTACCATTTGGATATGAGGGCCCCAATGTCCCATTTCATTCCATAATTTGCAAGCAAACGCATCACGCATCATGGAAACATCTGTATAAGTACAAACCAACGACCATTCCTTGTTGGCTGGCATACCAAAGAAAGAAGTCTCGTCAGTATCTATTGTGTATTTCTTTTGATTGAAACTCATAGAACTATTGCCTCGCAATTTTATGACAATATCACCATCATATACTCCTTCAATAAACATTTTCGCTTTGCGCTTTTCCTTGCTGATAGGACCATTACAACGTATCTGCACAATAGGTAAATTAGACTTAAAAGATGGTGCCTTAAAGACACTACCCCCCTGAGCATTACAATCCATTGCAAATGCAAAACATAATAAGGTGGCAACAAGGGCAAATTTGTTCAACTTAAATGCAATCATAATAGAAAAGTGTTTTAAAATAAGACCAAATATACTAGAAAAGGTTTAAGGGGGTGTTCTATTAATTCCCCGCAAAATATAGAATTAACAAACTACTAATGTGTTGCCATTTCGACACTTTTCACTTTTGACTTTTTGACACGAATCAAACAACCTGAAGCAACATATCACTACCTCCAGTGTGAATTGTCGCCATCTCTAGCGTGAGCTGTCACGAACCCTTATGACACCATGCGGTTGAGTGACTGCCATACTATGTTTGAGTGACTATCATATTGTGTTTGTTTTAGAGAGTAGATAACTCACTACTATCCATATGTGGGGGTATTCTCCTCCAAAGTGGCTACGTGTTATATAGAGACCATTTAGTTTGTCATTCACGAAGCATCTAAATTCATAATAAGCGTTAAAAACTCGTGAAATTTCATAATTTTGCAACTTAAAAGTTGCGTACTCCAATTTATATATATAACTTTGCAACAAATTATAATGCATAATCATGAAATTTGTACGCACCATACCTGGCTACAATCATCTTTGGGCAGTCAAGGAAGAAGGAAAAGAAACGGATGAGCTTTCAATGCTTTTCCGTCAATGGAGTAATTTCAACTACCTTCTTGACTTCTTCTTTGCCAATCTCGAAGACCTTCAAGGCTTCTTCAAGATAGAAAAGGTAAGTGATGCCATCAAAGATACAATGGAAGATGCTCAGGAATTGGAACGGCTGGTCCTGGACTTCCCTTATACGGAACAGTTGGATGGTTTGTTCCATCCTTTGAGTCTTGCTGACAACAGAGCTCATGAACTGACTCGTGAAAAAGCAAGAAACTGGGATAGAAAGCCGCATCCAAGTTGGCTTCGTATCTATGCCATCCGTATTGAACCGAATGTTTATATCGTTACTGGTGGTGCTATAAAGCTGACTGCAACCATGCAGGAACGTGAACATACGCAGAAGGAACTTGATAAGCTGAATGCTTGCCGTGACTTCCTGAAGCAAAATGGAGTATTTGATCAAGATAGTTTTATAGATTTCTTTGAGGAGGATTAATTATGAGACAGAAGACATTGGATTTCTTGGAGGCTCATCAAAGTGACCAGCCTTCAACTTTCCCTGAAGATGCCAAGTGGCGTCAAGAGAATGAAGTGTGGCTCAGGTGGTCACGCGGTATCGCATTGTCCATCGTTGATTACATGCAGGAGAATGGACTGTCACGTTCTGATATTGCCAACAAGCTTGGCGTATCACCACAATACGTTAGTCGCATTCTCTCTGGTAGCACCAACTTCTCTTTCAAGAGTATTGCAGAGATAGAGAGAAAACTTGGCATATCATGCATGGAAGCAGCAATGGCATAAACAATTATTGGCATCAACAATAGGTCAAACGGGCAATTCTATATCATAGGATTGCCCGTTTGTGATTAAGAATAAATGAATATTCTCAACTACATATTCAAGAACAAGCAAAGGGAAAATGAAGCGGCAGAACCTGTGGTAAAAAATGAAGTTCCAGACGTTTAAAAATAAAATATTTAAGTTTCAGCTCACATATTTCTGGAACCTCACGCAGAGGCGACTCAGACAGCTTTGCTGTTTTAATTTAGTTAGCAGAGCACTCCTTGCAAACAAG
>JAGHSE010000028.1 GCA_018066015.1 Candidatus Colivivens equi | reverse complement strand
ATTATACACAAATAAAACAATTATAGACAACTCACATTATTACCAAAAGAAACTATATATGTTTTGTTTCTTAAAATACTCTTTGCTGACATCTCTAGCGGCATCAATTAATTGAGATTGCAGTCTTTCGTCAGACTTGATTCTATCTCTGTCCGCAGCAATTCTTTGCGATTGAAGTCTTTCGTCAGATTGCACTTTCTCTCTTTCCGCAGTGATTCTTTGCAACTCAATTCTTTCGCTGGATTCCATTAATGCCTTTTCTCTAACGATATCCTCTTGATGCTGTTTATCCATTTCTTGTTTGATCTCTGAAAGAAGTTTTTTAGCGTCAGAAGCACAACTATATTGGTCATCTACTAAAGCAAGAGTTTCTGCTGCTTTTTCAAAGTCTCTTAAAGAAAAAGATTGGCGAGCCGACTGTATAAGTTGAGAGCAATACAACGTCTTGTTTTGATCAAAAATTGATTTGATGACTTCAGACACTTGTGTATATCCATCTAAATTCTCAGGATATGTTGCCAATAAAGCCAATGCTTCATCAAATTGATTTTGAGACGCTAAGGTTTGTGCCTTACTGATTATTGTAGATGTATACTTTTGATAATAATCAGCAATAACAGTTTTTAATGAGGAAATAAACGCTACACAATCGCTACTTTTAAAATTAAATTTCTTAATTGCTGATTTCTTAGCCTCTGATATACTATATCCTTCTCCACTGCTTGTAAAGTTAAATGTTTTAAGAACAGAATTAGTGACCACATTACACACCATAAGAGTCACATCTAATTGCTGAACATTTATATTACGCATACCCCCTTCTACCGTTTTTTCATCACTTACAACAATTTCAGGAATAATAGCAATAGCGCTGCACTCTATTGTGGTCATCCCTTGAGTAGTCACCACATCAAGTATCTTATTTTTTAGTAACGTTTTTGCATTATTGTCTAACGGACAATTCTGAGGCATTGCAACTGACAAATAAACATCTTCTGAATAACAGACCATACAGATAGAGAAAAGTGCAGATAGCACCAATAAAATTTTCTTTTTCATACACAGGAGATTTATTTAAATGTAATGATTAACGTATTGTTTTTTGTTGTATGCGACACCTGTATACCTAATGTTCTTAGATATTGTCTAATCTCTCTATCAAATTGATTGATATTATAATTGCGACCATTAGCATCCAAAAGAGGGATTCGAACATCATCAAATATCATTTCCAACTCTGTAGTTCCCTGAATGTGATAATTATTTTTAAAGCTATGATCAGCCATCCAATCAGACAACAAATCAGCTAATTCCTCTCCATTATACTCATTGTTAAGAGTTACTGAAGAATTTTCTCCGACCTTGAAATCAACAATTATGGAACGTCCATTAGTAACAATGTCGCTGAATTTATACTGTAAAGTAACAAGAAAATCATCTGCAACTTTCTCTACCGCAGCTCCTGCCAATCTTCCAACATCATTTGTTCTGAACAAACCACTAAAAGCATCTTTGTTTGCAAATGAGTTACCTGTAGAAACATCACATGCTTTCATTAGAACCTTAACACTGCTACCGGCTTCTGAATCATCATATATATATTCTGTTTCAACATAAATATCTGCTCCAGAGCCTTGTATTACCATTGCTTTTAAATCCTGTTGTGCTGTCTGCGATAAAGCATTGTTTGCTGTTTGCGATTTTAACTTAGATTCAAAATCGACAGTAGTAAAACCTCTATTATCAAATGCCTCTCTAATTTTGGATAAAACAATTCTGATATTGGGATCAGACTCTATTGTTTGTCTTATATCTACTCCTTCTACAACATATGGAACAACCATAATCTTAGGCTGTACCACATTATTATTTTGAGCTACCACACTACAGGTTGTACATAGTAATATAAAAAGTGCTAGTATTTTATTTTTCATAGGATGAATTATTAAAATCCGAATTTTCTAATTATACCATTATTCTCGAGATAAACACGTAATTGCAACGCTCTAACACGAATATCCTGGGTTAAACATTTTCGTTTTGCAGAATCTTTACCAAATTCCGATGTGGTTTCCGCAGATTCAATAAAATTCATGTACGTTTCTGCATAAAAATTTTCAAAGAATTCCTTATTTCTCTGTTCTACACTTAGTCTATCTTCAGTTATTAGAGGAGAGTTAAAGGGGGTACGTTCTGCTCCAACAAAGAGAATTGTTTTAATTGCATTAACTTCTGCATCCTTCATGGCTTTTTTAACATTTTTTCCATATCCGATAGAACGTAAGACAACTACATTCTTAGTTCCTCCAAGTGGAGAACAATGATATTGTCCATATGCAAAAACTGCAATAAGTGAAAGACACAGTATCAAAATAGTTTTTTTCATAGCTATTTCTTAATGACTAAAGAGCAACGTATTGTTGCATTTGCATTAAACTTCTCAAAAACAGCTTTTCCTGTGTTCTTATTCAATTTGCACTCAGAGAAAGCATCTCCTGTCAACTTTGTTACTGTAGCAATTCCAAGATCTGTTGGAATTTCTTCACCATCTATCAATTCCAAGCTGTTAATCACGAATTTATCTCCGACTTTAACACCATGTTTAGACCCAGCTTTAATCATAATGGCTTCTGCTATACCATTCTTTTCTGAAGTTATCTTAATCATTTTTGCATACAGTGGGAAAGTGACACGGAAATATTCAGCCATATCATCTTGAAGTGAATTCATTGCCATTTGCACTGCAGCTTGTGCTGATATACACTCTTTGCTAGCCTTTCCTTCAAAACTTGTAGCTTGAGTCGTTTCTCCTGTTTCTACATTGTCCACTTTAAGTTCAAATGCAACACTTGCCTTATAACCTCTAACTGAACCATCTGCATTTTTCATTCTATATACAGGTATCTTCGTGATTGTTCCTTGTACAATTTTCTTTGCAGCAAGATTATTTCCCTGTTCTGCAAGATCAGTTCGTCCTATAAATTCCTCTCTTTTTTGATATTCCATTTCTGCGTTGACCCTATCCATATTAGTCCTGTCAACAACAATAAAACGGTTGCTATTTTTAAGAATTTCAACTACTTTCTCTGTCACAAGTCCAGCAAAAGGGGTTTCCATACTACATTTGAAAGACACAACTCCTACCACTTCTCTATCATCTTTCAATTTCTTTTGATTAATAAAGCTGACATCTTTTTGCAATTCGCGTTCTTGTTCAGCTACAGAATTTGTAGACTGTGCATTGCTTCCAACAAAACACATTGTCAATAGAAAGGCAAATAATTTCCTCATTATCTAATCTGAGTCCTAATGATTATCTGTTTGATTGTGTTTACTTTTTCATATGCAAAAAGAGTAAAACAAGTTAATTCACTCGTTCCACTCTTTTGTCTATATCAAAGATTATAGATTAGATCCGCTTTGAAGCGTTTTGATGATCTCACCTACTGCTTTAACCTGAGCTGCACTCTCTTCCAAAAGGATTGGAGTAGCTTCATTTCCAAATTCAACAACTGAAGTTGCTGCCTTTGCTGCTTTTGCCGCCTTTGCTGCTTTCATTGGATTTTTTTCAGAAGACGCACTCTGAGTAATATTCTTTACTTCTTCTCCTGCATCTTTAGCTTTATCTGTAGCCTCTTTAATCTTTGCTCCTTCTCCAGTAATTGAAGTACTTAGATTAACCCACTCATCCAAAGTTGGCTTTTTTACAGTCACATCTGTAACTCCATCAACAGTCTCTCCAATTTGGCGTTTGTAAAGGTTCTCTAATTGTTCACTATTAGAAATTGCTAAAGCAGCTGCTTCTCTAACAGAATTGCCATAACCATCAATGTTTGCATTTCCAGATGCTTGATAACCATCAACAAGTTTCTGAAGTTTTGCGGCTCTTTCCTGACTTTTTGTAAGGTCTTCCTTAATTGTCTGCGCACTAGCAAAACCAAATGTCATAAAGGCTAATGCTGCGAATAAAATTTTTTTCATACTTAAAAGTATTAGTGCCCGCAGATACCCAATAAGGCGATACAAAAAATAAGAAATCTACATAAAAAAAACGCAGGTATCCATTTCTGCTCGCCCGTTGATTGAGGTCCTCGGAGACCTTTGAAGATAGACGATACAGATAAATACCCACGTCAATATAGTTATACACTTCCCGAGAATAAGTGTGTATGAGGATATAAAGTACCCTCACACAACACCTCCCGGGATATAGTATTGCCATACCCGTAAGCATCTACTGACATTGCCGCTGATCTTCAATATGAAATTTCCGAGGTTTCAATCAAACCAACTGACAAAGCATCAATGACGCTTTATAATATGTAGCGATTTACCAATATTCTAACTTTTGTTAAAAGCCTTATTTCATTGCTTAGTTCGAAAACTTCACATTGATATAGTCTAATTTGGTAAATCGTTGCAATAGTAACACAAATTTTCGAATTAATATAGAGAATTCTCAAAAATCCACCAATGATAGAAC
>JAGHSE010000073.1 GCA_018066015.1 Candidatus Colivivens equi | reverse complement strand
GTAATGTAAAAAACATACCTCACTCACAGGGGAAGGTATATGCAAAACTATCTAATCTGAATAACCTGGCAGAAATAGTCACTGCTCTTAAAGATCCTCAGAAAAGGTCTCAACTGAGCAAAGTAGTGCCAGAAGAAAAACTAGAGTCGGCTGAGCGTAGTCTTGACTCACTCAGGGTGGACTCTGACTCGGTGAGTGTAAATGTACCTCCTGTAGGTGAAATAGGATTCAAGATTGCAGAACGCGAACCTGACAAATGTATAAAACTAGAGTCAACAAAATCACCATTAGGACTAAAAATGTGGATTCAGATTTTGCCTGTCACTGAGTCGGGAAGTAAGATGAAACTGACCGTTGATGCTGACGTAAATCCATTTCTTGGTGCAATAGTATCAAAACCCATAAAAGAGGGTGTGGAAAAGATTGCCGACATGCTGGCCGTGATTCCATATGAATAATTAACGTTGGCGCTCTGCACCCCACCCCACCACGACACAATGAAACATTATATTTTAAAGAAACATCATTTTTCAAACACTCTGATACTTACATCATACATAGTGTGTATGCTAAGTGTATCAGCATGTGGTATTGACGAGGCTGATAATACCTATTCTACAAAATACAAGGTTGCCTTCTTTTTTGAAATAAACCGTTCGGCTGAATTATTCAACACAATGGGCAATCCTGGTATGTATGCTAATATTCGTCAGGTAAATGGATTGATTCGCATCACTGATGTGAGTGGGAAATACAACGACTACGAACCTACAAAACTCGGTACGGACTTTCGTTACGGATTAGGTGGATTGATAGTAGGCAACACCGCACTGGGCGAGGCTGTGGCTTATGACTTAGCATGTCCTAATTGCGACAGATCTGATTACCGTCTTTCACTTCCAGGTAATGGTACTGCCAAGTGTAAAAGATGTGGCACTGATTATGACCTTAACAATAATGGATGGATTCTTTCAACTACCAAATCTCAAGATTCAGAACTTCGAGGACTATACAGATACAAAATAGTATTTAACGGAGTAACAATCAATGTCTTTAACTAAAATGGCAGAGAGTTTAAGAGACAAGACGGCACGAGGGCTCTTCTGGGGGGCTTTAAACAATGGAGGAATGCAAATCCTCAACATTGTATTTGCTATCGTTGTGGCACGCAAACTCAATCCTGGAGATTACGGACTCACTGCCATGCTCACTGTTTATTCATACATTGCATCAAACTTACAGGAAAGCGGGTTTATCAATGCACTCATAAACAGACGTAATGCCTCGCATGATGATTTCAACAGTGTCTTCTGGTTTAATGTCACAGTAAGTGTTGTCATGTATGTCATTCTGTGGTTCTGTGCACCACTTATTGCAGAATACAACCACCAACCTATTCTCGTACCTCTGTCGCATTTCGTTTTTCTAGGAATCATTCTCTCCTCGTTTGCCGTTGTTCCAAGGACTAAAATGATGAAAGAGATGCGCCAGAAGGAACTTGCAGCCATTTCCATTCTTGCATTAGTGGCATCAGGCACTACTGGTATTATAATGGCTGTCAACGGAATGGCTTTTTGGGGTATTGCCACACAACAATTAGTCAATATTGGGATGGTTTCACTACTTAGTTGGTGGTTCGTAAGGTGGAGGCCTTCCCTCGCATTCTCTTTTACTCCTATCAGGGAGATGTTTGGTTTTAGTTGTAAGATTTTGATTACTAATATTGTCAATAACATTAATCGTTTTGCTTTCGAGACATTCTTAGGCAAATTTTATCCTAAGTATGATGTAGGTCAATACTCTCAGGCAAATAGCTGGAACATGAAGGGAACTCTGCTTATCAATGGTATAGTTCAGGGTGTGGCTCAACCTATGTTTGTGAGTATAAAAGAAGAAAGCACTAATTCTGCTGACGAACGTGAACGCCTCAAGAGGGCATTACGCAAGATGGTGCGGTTCACTGCCTTCATATCATTCCCTGCTATGTTCGGACTCATCTTGGTGGCTCCTGAATTTATTCATGTCACCATTACAGACAAATATGCCGATGCAGCACATCTCATGCAGATACTCTGTCTGGGAGGGGCTTTCGTCCCTATCATCACTATATTCCAACACCTAATTATCAGCAGGGGAAAATCAGGTATTTATATGTGGTGTATGATTGCGCAAGTGGCTTTAATCCTGCTTGACTTATTTTGTGTGCAACATTTCCAACTTTCCTTGTGGGGGAGTGAGGGTATTAAGTTGATGGTGATGGTGTATGTCGGAATTATTATGTTGTGGACTTTAGTCTGGCATTTCTTTGTGTGGAGAGAAATCAGACTTTCGTTGCTAAATTACCTTGCCGACATAGTACCATTCATGTCAATCGCATTACTCTCAATGCTTGCCACTTATTTCATCACCTTGTCAGTAAGTAATCCAATGATTCTGCTCTGCTTACGCATCGTCTTTGCGGCAACAATTTACATAGGTATTCTATGGATTCTGAAAGCCAAAATTCTGCGTGAATGTATGTCATATTTCAGAAAAAAGACTTAATTGTTAAAAAAAACGCATGAGTAGGCTCTCTAATTAAAAAAAAACGTGTAAGTTTGCATAGTGAAATCTTTTCATAATAAACCTCAAAGTGGGTGTTCTAATAAATCCCCACAAAATGAAGAATTAACAAACTATGGGTGTTATTGCTATTCTGATGTAATTAACAGAACACTCCTTAAAAATATAATATTCATATATGATTATCGGATACACAGCAGGAGTATATGATTTATTTCATATCGGACACTTAAATCTTCTAAAGAATGCAAAGGGCATGTGCGACAAATTGATAGTTGGTGTCACTACCGACGATTTAGTCACCTACAAAGGCAAACATGCTTTCATTCCGTTTGAAGACAGAATAGAAATAGTTCGTAGTATCAAGTATGTTGATGCTGCAGTTCCTCAATATGATATGGACAAACTGACTATGTGTAAGAAACTCGGTGCGTCTGTGCTTTTTGTTGGAGATGACTGGTATGCTACCGACAAGTGGAAGGACTACGAAAAAGCATTCAACGAGGCTGGTATTCGTATCGTGTATTTTCCTTATACCAAAGGTATATCATCTACTAAAATCAATGAAGCACTCCGCCAGGTACGCGACGAAGTGAAACCATAAACCATAAACCATAATGACAGACAAACAATTTTGCATGAGTTCGTATCTGGCATACAGATATATCGAAAGACCTGACGTAGATTTCTTTGACGGACTTCATCATGAAAATATCACTCCTATACCTGTTGAGAAAAGAGTGAAAGTTCATACTACAGAAGATATTGACCACGACATCCAAAAGCAATTTGACGATTTGCATGCAAGTGGCGACAAATTAGGTATCATGCTTTCTGGAGGTATGGATTCTGCCAATCTGGCATCATATATGCCTGGATGCGATGCCTACACATTTAGATTTATAGGTGGAGCAGACCGATTTAATCAAGAACTTCAGAGGGCAGAATACTATACCCAGCGCTATAATCTCAATCTACATTATGTAGAAATAGATTGGCAAACGGTAGAAAACCATTTAGTAGCATGTATGAAAGCAAAGGGTGCTCCAGTTCACTCTATTGAGCCTCAACTACTGCAAGCCGCGTTGCAGGCAAAGGCTGATGGTGTCACTAAGTTGATTATTGGCGAAAGCAGTGACCTCATCTTTGGTGGCATGAACCAACTGATTGCAAAAGATTGGACATTTGAAGCATTCAAGAATCGTTATACCTTCACCAAACCTGAGGATGTTCTCGAAGAACCTGTGGATGTTTATTACCTATTTGAAAGATATCGTCAGGGGGATAAGATTGACTTCCTCGCTTTTATGGATAATGTCTACTCTATTGAATCGCCTAGTTCCTACATGAATGCCTTCGGTGTGGCAGGTATGCCTTATCATGACCCTTATGCTCGTCTTATCATGGCTGAACCTCTCGACTTGGAAAGATGCAGAAATGGAGAACCAAAATACCTCATACGTCAGTTATTTGCCATGAAGTACCCTGAAATACCTATTCCGTTCAAAGTCCCCATGCCTCGACCTGTTGATGAGTACTTTGCTACATGGCAAGGTCCGAAACGACCGGAATTCAAGAAAAATCTTGACATGAGCAAGTTTACCGGCAATCAAAAATGGCAAATGTACTGTCTTGAGAAATTCCTCAATATTTACGAAAACTGATTTCAGTTTTTTTTACCACGGCGGAATTTTTTTACCACGAAATACACGAAAAATTGCGAAAATTAAGTCATTACTGATGGGAAGATTCCCATCATAATGCCTTATTCAGTTCCTGCATTTTCGGCCTCACCTCAGCATAGTTCAAACAAGTTTGACTCTGCATTCAGTTCGTTGAAAATTCGAAAATCCTGTATTTTACAGGCAAATAGACGTCTAGTAACAATAATCATAATATTTTATGACCATAGTAATTATTATCACATATACAC
>JAGHSE010000042.1 GCA_018066015.1 Candidatus Colivivens equi | reverse complement strand
GGCGGCAACGAGTCAGACAAGTGTAACGACGTTCAGTGTTGAGCGTCTTGCTAATGACTTCAATCAAGCCAGTCTTATCAACGTATTCACCGTTGACCGCACTGCGGAAGCCTTCGTTTCCTTTATTAATGTACGTTCCCATTACAATATAATCTTTTCCATCGCGTCAGACCATTAAGATCTTCTACAATATAGCACTTACTAATTTAACGATGCAAAGAAACACATTTTCTTTGACAATACCAAATTTTCATTCGAAAAATCTACTTCAGTTACACATTATTTATTTATATAAGGCTGCAACCTCTCAAATACTACTAAGGCAAAACACTTGATAACAAAACCGCTCCCCAATGAATCGGAAAGCGGTCTTGATTTTTCACGAAGCTTTTATTGCTGAAGATTCAGCACAAATGGCATTTTCTTATCTTTCGACAGCAAAGTATATGTTCCTTCCAGATAGTCCATATCTGCACTATGACCTTCTACTTCGAAAGTACCTATCAATTTACCTGCAGCATTATACTCTTTTATTACCAGATTTGAGCCACCTTCATCATTTGCCACCCATTCACCATCTAGCGTCAAACGATTATCGGGACCATATTTATCATAATAATAAGAACCCTTGGCTTTTTCCAAATCAATATAAAGGTCAACGGTTATCGGATACTTTCCATCTATTAAACCCTTATAATATTCAGTTAGTTCAACCACTTCCTCATCGACCGCATCCTCTGCAACAGGAGGTTCTACTGCTTCTATTACAGGTTCCTCACTCTGGGGTATTGAAGTAAGATTCTGAGGCTCCTCACTGGCGTGCTGTTCTTCCTGTTTTGGAGTTGATACGGATGAAGTATTCGTCGTTGCAGTTTTATCCTTATCTTCTCCAATATTAATCGTAAAGATAGCAAGAAGAATAAATACAGCAACAATAGTAATAGCCTTAAGTCTGGTTTTTCGCTTATAGCTATTATAACTATCAAGAACACTCATCACCCAATCTTCATTCGGGAAGTATTTTTGAGCCTGCTCAGCATACTTACCTGCTACTGAAGATTTTTTCTCATCTTTAGCCTTATTGATTGCATCCTTAAAGTAAGACCTCAACGACTCGGAAATCTGCTTTTTCAATGCTTCAATCTCTTCATTTTGACACATTAATGAAGCCTGAGAAATTGCATCATAAGCTTTGACATATTCCTTCGAAGAATTATATTTCTGAGCCTGTACAAACAAGTTATGCGACCATTGCTCTTTCACCCTGCTCAAAAATTCTTTATGCTCAGGGTTTCCTGAAATCAAGATCAATGCTTCTCCTGCCTTCAACGCTTCTTCATATTTTCCATTGTTCAAAAGATCTTCAGCCTTTTTATAATCACTATTAGCTGCATCAACCAGACAACCTTGAATTTTCTCGTTCAACTCCTGGAAGTAATAATTGTTTGGCTTCTCAGCTAATGCCCGCTGTATTTTTACAGATGCAGTTCTATAATTACCTTCATCATATTCATTTACGGCATCATAATAATCAATTAAGAACTTTGGCGAAATCTTCGTCTCCAAATCTTTTGCAAGATTAAAGAATTCACTGCTTTTGATCGTCCATGTTTCATTATCTCCTGTCAATACAATCTTGACGGAAGAAGCAGACACGATACGTCTTAAATCCTTTCGTGACAGTTTATACGCGTATGTTTCAATGCTATATTCCCCCTCTTCGGTTTTTGCAAAATATGGTAATCCTAAAGAAATATACCTATCTTTTGAATAATAGATCTTCAATGGATTTCTGTCAAAACCTGGCATAGGAGCCCCTACGACATGATCGTCTTCTCTCTCATTATAATAAACTTGGCAAAATAAATGAGCCGAATGAGTTGCATCATAACCATGGTTAGTTAGAAAAAATATAGCTTTCTTTAGTTCTCCATCTTTTTTATACCTATATTTTTCTGTTTCTATTCCTGGAGTATCATAATCTTCTATATCAAGATCGTCCAAATCACGACCATCGCCACTACTCACTGAATCCCACCAAAAATTCTTATCACTCACAATTCCTGAAGAAGTCAGTAACAAGTCTCCAACTCCTTGTTCAACTCCCTGCAAGACAGGAATAATCTTTTCATTTTTAATAAAATCAATATTATTTTCTTTCTGTTTGAAAACGGTATAATCCTTCCATTCTGCAATTGTTTGTTTATCATCCCCGAACCAAACACCATTATTGTCAATTAGTAACTGCGTTTTCTGATTTGCAACAACATTGTGTGTTAATCTTAGATAAGGTATTACCTCTTCTAAGTCTTCCGACACTTCATGTACATTATAAACCGGCCCCCATTTCTCTAAAACAGGAGAATCCTTCAAAATAGAGCAGACAATATAATACAATGCCAAATTCTTGGCTTTAGCTTTATCTGCATCCGACTCGAAATAGCTTCGAACGTCTTCGTCATGTGCACAGATAACGCCACCATAATCATCGCCAAGTGCGCATAGAATCTGATCTGCCCCAAACACAAACTTTACATCACTCTTATTCTGATAGAAAAATTTACCATCCTTCTCTACATGGTCATCCGCCCAACGAAATACAGGCTCTCCTTCAATATAAAAAGCCTTTTCATCCGCACGAATTGTCATTTCAGACATCGATGCAAAATTACAAACTTCTTCAGTAATTCCCAAAGAGGTATTTTCACTATACAAGAACCTAATCAAGGTACGAAAATCCTTCTCCCAAAATGGAAGAGGCTCAAGAATTGACTTGAGACCAGCAGGAATCTTTCCTGTTACTCTGGTATAATTACTCGCAAATTTTTCTAAGTCCATAATATTATTTTTAGATGTAATACTTTTTATAGAACAGACTATGCCGTGTTCATTACAACTACTACAACGTTCATGACAAACATTTATCATTTTTCGGTTTAGTAATTGAGCTCATAAAATACTTTATTATTTGTCAATAAAAGGAACGGTTGATTTTAAGAAGTCTGTCTCAGGAAAATAGGATGAGAATATTTTCTTAATAGCATCCATATTCCCACAGGGACCTACAACAATTTCTTTTATCTCACTCAGTGGTATTGGGACACTAAAATAATCGCCAGTTTTGTGGTACAACGAAGCTGGATATTTCTCAAGGTCTTTTTTGTTACCAGAGAAAACGACTCTCCATTCTTGCTCATACTTATAGCAAGGGTGCTTCACAAGGTTTGTATTTTGCACAATTATGTCCGCTATAGTCTTTGCAATTGTTGTATCAGAGCTTATGCTGGCCAAGGTAGTACTTGCGTACAGTTTCATTATTTCGGCTGTCTGCATATACTTACATTTATGTGGCAAACAACTTATTATTCCGTTATATGTCATTGCTTGTGCAAACTCATGCAGATAATAGCTATTAATCCCCAAAGCAATACCATGTCCGTTGTCTCCATAACAATTCCACATATGAAGGTCATCTTTCAATTCTGAGAATGAGGTAATATAAGCATTACTATATTCTTCATATATGTTTAGCAAATCATTTTTACCGTCCTCTATATCCATCCCACGAAAAGTTTCTTCTATAAAGTATCGACAATCATTCGGATCATTCATCTTTTTGTGGTTATTGGCACGAAGTATTATTTCGCCCTTTGAAATAAAAGCTGCTATGGAACAAAGTGTTTCTATAGAGGTGTAATGATAAAGTAACATGATCTGAGATTTCTATTTTTCATTATTAATCATCGAAATTGCCAAAGGATAGAACTCTGGCCTTATAAGATAAGGAAAGAACTCTGCGAATATTTCATTGGAAGCAAGTTCTCGACCTTGTATTTTGAAATGATTGAATCCCATTTCAAGATACATATCCAAATCTTGTGGCAAAATATAGTTGGTATTGCTTAAAAACTCCTTTGTATATCCATGCTTGGACAAAGGAAGCTCCCTATTACGTTTGATATACAAACAATCTTTTATAAACAGTTCCGAATCGTCACAATCATCGTCGTTATCAAATTCCAACTGCCTTTTAGCAGAAAAATTTTGATGAGGAACTCTCGCGTTGCATCCTTTTGGGCAGATAGAATTAATAAGTATTTCGACTCTAGATCTATCTTTCTCTTGGATACTATTGAGAAAGTCAAAATTATAATTATAATCGTAATCAAGACAAATATATTGGTAATCACGATCAAATTCCCTTCTATGTTGCAATCCAAGGATTGACTATAGATTTTTTGTTTTTATTGTTCGTTATTGATCAATAATTTACGTTCTTTGACAGTTCAACTGAACATTTTGAAGAAGATACAAGCAGTCTGT
>JAGHSE010000054.1 GCA_018066015.1 Candidatus Colivivens equi | reverse complement strand
AACAAGAAGCGAATGAAACTGCTGACATCGCCATAGCTGCGTAACATAGTGTCTTAACTGTGTAAAAGAAATTTGTCTTCATAATACTTAAATTTTAATTGTTAATGAATCTTGTTTTTTAATTGTTGTTTCTTGGATTGAATCATGCCTTACTTATTGTTACTGATAAGAGCTGTTCGTGCTTCAAATGACTTATCCAAAGTATTTAGAGGCAAAGTGTTCGGTCTTTTGGTAAAGCCATAATTTTCAGAATTGCCAGGAGCGGGACAATAAATGAAGTCAAACTGTAGACCGAAACCTGTAACCTCATCATTCTCATTGGCATTAGCGATCTTCTGTCTTCCTGCCTCGTTCAACTCAAATCTAGAGTAAAGATTTACCGGAGTATTGTGCTCGAACTCAGGAACGCTCAATACTCGGCAGTCGAACGAACCGCCCTGAACATTAAGGTCGTCATTCATTCTGGGTGCCTCTGACATCTTGTACTCATGTTTGATACCGTCATACTCAAGAGTCACAATTAAGTCGCCATACTCGAAATGATCCTCTGTTAGCTTCACTGTCAAGCGTGACTGCTGCTTTGCCGTCTTCTCGTATACATAGTCATCGTCGTCATCGTTGTCCTTAGAACAAGAAGCGAATGAAACTGCTGACATCGCCATAGCTGCGTAACATAGTGTCTTAACTGTATAAAAGAAACTTGTCTTCATAATACTTAAATTTTAATTGTTAATGAATCTTGTTTTTTTGTTTTTAATGTGTTGTCTTCAGGATTTGTTGTTGTCGTTTGTTCCCGTTGACATTGCAAAAGTAGGACGAGATTCCGGGGTGGTGTGGACAGAAAAGGAAAAGTGCGCGGACAGTTTGTGAACTTCACATTTTGTACATTTTCACGATTTGTACATTTTTTAATATACTGAATATTAGAATGTTACTTTGTATGCAGATATACAATAATCTCCAATAAAAAAAAGAGCATATCAAGATTTATTTCTTGATATGCTCTTATACAAGTTTATTTCAAGTACTATGAAAGAAATGAGCCCTATTCTATGGAACAAAGTGAAAAAACAGAATGATGTCACTCTGCTTTTTTCTGGAAAAATGCTCCAGTCAGGCTTTCTGTGTCGACAGTATTTATGAATGCGTCGGGAACCTGCTCCTTAATCGCCTTAACCACCGAAATATATTGGTCTTTTGCCACAACAGAATAGACAATATAAGATTCAGAGTGTGAATGTGACCCTTCACAGTTGATAATGGTAGCTCCGTGATGGCTCTTCTCATAAATAATTTTGCTCACCTTGTCTGGCTCGGAAGTGACAACAAACATGGTCTCCTTCTGGTAGTGCTTGAACAGCAGGTGTATCATCTGTGTAGACGCGTATTGGAAGATGATAGAGTAGAGAGCCTTGTCCCATCCGAAAAGCAGACCTGCGGAAATGAGGATGATGGAGTTGATGCCCAACACAAGGTTCCATGAGTCAACTTGCTTCTTCTCAGACATGTAAATGGCGATGAAGTCGGTACCTCCGGCGGTAGCCTCTACAGAAAGGCAAATACTGATGGCAGCACCATTAATAATTCCACCGAAAATGGAGATCAGCAGAGTGTCGTTTGTAATGGTGTAGTTAGGCAGCAAGTCGGCAAAAAGACCTGTAAGGAAAATCATCAGGCAAGAGTAGATGGTAAACTTCTTGCCTATGAATTTGAACCCTATAAAAACAGGGATGGCGTTTATCAGAATGTTGATGTAGGAGAACGGAAGCTCTATATTGAAAAACACCTCAGCTATTCGCTGTAAGAGCAGTGTAAGTCCGTTTGCTCCGCCAGGCAACAGTCCTCCTGCCTGGATAAAAGTTTTGATGTTGGCAGCCATCAGAAGAGCCGCGCCTGTGATGAATAGAATTCTTTTAGAATCTTTCTTTAAATTGAATAACTCAGTAGTCATTTTGTTGTGTTTTTGACGATGCAAAATTAATGTGTTTATCTGAATGTTAATGGGAATCGCTAATATTTAGGAGAGACAAAAGGCTGTATCATTTGATTTACGATACAGCCTTTCATCGTCATAGGCAAGTCAAACTGGGTTACTTCTTGACGAACTTATAGCCCTTGCCATTTATATCCAAGACATAGATGCCTTTCTTTAGGTGAGAAATATCGATTGGGGCGGTAGTCGCATGCGCCACTACTTTTCCAGACACGTCGTAGACATTGAAAATAGCATTGTCATCGCAATTTTCTACGTAAAGCATGTTGCCGTCGTTGTATAGGATTGGCTGAACGTCAGCAGGGAGATTATCATCATCGCTGTCATTGAATACCTCATCTTCGAAATCACCTGCACGAGTAAGAGGCTCCTTCACCAGATCCTCCGTCTCATCAGCAATGTTCTCTTCAAGAACTTCCACATTATCCTCTGTACACTGGCTCCACTTTAACTCCAAACGAAGAACCTTTGCATCTTCAACTCCATCATTCAGATTGGCAACTCCTGTAATACGACACTCAGACTCGTTTTGTTTAACACAAACTTTTGCACATCTATCAATATCTGTATATTCGTCAAGGACAACCTTGATGCCAGACAAATATCTGTTTGGTGCTGTCGCTAGACGTTCTTTAGTATAGTACAATACCAATTCCTTTCCTCCCAAATCGGTATTATCAGTATTAAGGTCGCCGATCCAGTTGTCATTAATATCTTCCACTGATGCCGCACGCTTATAGGTGTGTCCGTCCACCTTAATAGTCTCTGGGAATGCTGTCTTAGGTTCAGATTTGTAGATAACTACATCTGTTACAGCCTCATTAATATCATTCGTATGCTTATATCCAATTACCGGATAACTTAATCTATTCTTGTCCCTTTGTCTAGAAAACAAGTACAGATACTTGATTTCTTCTGGAGCACCGTAATTAGCATGGCAAAAGTAGTATTTGTTGCCATCTTTCTCCAACATTTTTTTTGCGTTGTCCAAATTACGAGATCTTGCGACCGTGAAATCTTTAATAAAATGCGTACCGTCTACAAAAGGTATGTACGTGTTGTTAAGTAAAATTCTGTCAAGCAGTTTGTCTCCATAACAATCATAAAATTCATGAACCTTTTCTCCAATAAAGTCAAAACGGACAAAACCATATGGAAGATTATAATTCTTTAGCAAATTATAAGTATAGTGATTGCAACCTATAAAACGGTGTGGTGATTTGCCTCTTCCTCTTGATTCTTTACCATCAGCGCAAATATCCCCTCCGTTATCAATCATATCGTATGAACTAATCTGTGCCTTATGGAATACACATTCTTTATTCTCGTCACTTCTTTTTAAGAAGTTGAACCAGCCCTCAAATTTGCCAGTACCGTCACCTTCCAAACCAATTTTTATTGCTTTTTTCTTATCTTTACGACTAGCATCAAAATTATTTTGTTCAAAAAATTGTGCTGTTGGTTCCCACAATGTAAAACCATTTTTATCATATCCAATTAATCGACCATCAGAATAGGTTTCTTTATACACTTTAGTTCCTGTCTTTTGCGTAGCTACAGGAACTTTATTGTGTGTCAACATATGAGGATTGTAATCATTACCTGTAGCAACCAATATGATTTTACCCCTAACGTCTTTAACCGTTAAATCTTTCCTAAATTGGATAAATGTTGTATCTCCGTACTTATCGACAAGATTATCGATGAATCGTTGGAAACCCAATACTTTATTTTCATCAGAAGCTTCTCTAATAGAGTTCTCGAATTGGAAGAAAAGCACCATAAATTCTCCTTTAAGATCTTCTTTGGAAGGGAAATGCTCATTGATTTCATCTTTGATTTGGCTTAATACTATTGGACCATGATTGAAACTTTCAACATTAAATCTCATATCAAAGGCTCTAACTCCCATACTAAACAGCGTCTTTTCGTCGAATTTTTGATCTTTATAATACCCTCCCAAAAGATTAAGTTCAGATACAGACCATGTAGCTGCGTCATGTGCCTCAGGAATAGACAAATCGCATAAACGGGTATTCTCATCTAGTGTAGATACCCAGTGTGCAGTGAAATCTTTTGGCAGGTTAGACTGTGCAAAAGTCACTGTTGGACAAAGAAGTGCGACTGTCATCAAAAATTTTCCTAATGTCTTAAAAATTGCTTTCATAATGCTAAAATTTTATTTGTTAATGAATCTTGTTTTTTATTGTTGTTTCAGATAACTACCATTAAATCTGCTTCTGTGGAATATCATCCACGTCGTTTCTATTGCTGACTAAAAAGTCAGCCCTGTTTACGAATTGACACGTTGACATATAGTTGGCAATAACTGCGAAACATAGTGTCTTAACTGTATAAAAGAAACTTGTCTTCATAATACTTAAATTTTAATTGTTAATGAATCTTGTTTTTTTGTTTTTAATGTGTTGTCTTCAGGATTTGTTGTTGACGTTTGTTTCCGTTGACGTTGCAAAAGTAGGACGAGATTCCGGGGTGCGCCGGACAGAAAAGGAAAAGCGTGCGGACAGTTTGTGAACTTCACATTTTGTACATTTTCACGATTTGTACATTTGGTAAATTTGTTGAATATTAACGTGTTAGATTCAATGTCACGCACTATATTATTATATTGCCGATAAAAAAAAGAGTATTTATTAGGACGGGATTTAGTATACATGTTGATCATTCCATTTAGGAGTAGCTCACATTCTATCCAGGATCATGATGGAGAGAGGGAATAGATACGACAGCTGGCTATTGGACCCTCATTTTTCTACTGGGAAACATCTTCAGATCATCATCTCAGAAGGGAATGAGTAACCAGGAAAGACAGACGAAAAAGGGGAGGTTCTCGAAAGAACATCCCCTTTTCGTCAATTCTATTGACACCATAAAAAGTTTGTGACTGTGAGCCCTGAAGCTCGTTAATTTGGCTTTGTGTAATACCTCCGATTACCAAAACATTCTACAAATAGCAACGATTCCCATTACCATGAATGCACCTAATATTTCCATAATGCTTAATTTTTATTGTCTGTAAATTATAATCTATGCTTACACTCTGCGCTCAAATGCTCTCTCTCTAGTGTCTACATCAGCTCTGTGCTCAAGAGCTGTCTCTCTAGTGTCTACATCGACTCTGCGCTCAAATGCTCTCTCTCTAGTGTCTACATCAACTCTGCGCTCAAATGCTCTCTCTCTAGAATCAACATCAACTCTGCGCTCAAGAGCTGTCTCTCATGTGTCTACATCTACTCTGCGCTCAAATGCTATCTCTCTAGAGTATACATCAACTATGCGCTCAAATGCTCTCTCT
>JAGHSE010000226.1 GCA_018066015.1 Candidatus Colivivens equi | reverse complement strand
ACGTATTTACCATTTTAGACTTTTAAGGGGTGTTCTATTAATTACATTTTAGGTGCTTTTGACTTTTTTCTTTAGCAGGTTGTTGCCATGAATGAGAGCCTTCAGCCCAAAATAAGGACGTAGCTGGCAAAGCCAGCGATGCGGGCATCGTGACTGAAAGAAGGACAGCAAGATGCAAAGAAAAAGCCAAAAGCATCAAAATAGCAATAACGCCCATAGTTCGTTAATTATTTATTTTTGCGGGGAATTTATAGAACACCCCTTAATAACTTGAGGTATGTTTTTTGCTCTGGAGTGATACGATAACTTTCACATGCCTTCTGAATGGTCTTGTTATGAGTCCATGGAGCAAGTTGCTTACTTTCGATAATAGAAATTGAGGCATCCCATTGTTTGGTAAGTGCTGTGGCAAAAAACCATGCCACCATCATCTTCACATAATAATCTTCATGTCGTGCATGAAGTGGGATGTCAAGTATTTCAGATTGAAAATCTTCGTCAAGGAAATGGCTCATCAGCATTTCCAATCCAAATCGACAAGTATATGTATGCGTGGATTTGCTCCACTGTTGAATCTTATGAATCAGCTTGCCCTTATGTTTGCGAAAAACCTTTGGCGACATTATGTCACATACTGCCCAATTATCAACATACGGCAGAAACTGATCTACCAAATCCACACACTCATCATAGTCTTTCACCTCCGAAAGTAGCAGACCATGAAGCATATTCTCATCATAATATATGTGAGGCAATGTGTGAATAAAACTATTGCATTCTGGATTCTTCATATAATCTTTTGCAAATTTCCTCAATATTGGAACACGTACTCCAATGAAATTCTCTTCTGGAATGCCTGGTGTGAGTTTTGCTTGAAACATAGCATATTCAGCATCACGAAGTTTGAACAAATGTTGTTGCAAGTCTGCCATAATGGTTTTCTCTTTATTATATTTTCACACAAAGGTAATACTTTTTTTGAGACAAAGCAAAAAAAGAACGAATATCATCGCAAACAACATCTGCATCTATTTTTTGTATTTTACGTTATTATTTCTTAACTTTGCAGTCAGAATAGTTTTATATAATAAACTATTCCACTCAGACAATTATGTTGCAGTCTTACGCATTTCCAAATTGTCAATACGTTTCGTCTGTGAACACCACTGACGGTAGCGAAGCTGTGAGAAACTTTAAGTATAAGGGGTGTTCTATTAATTACATTTTAGGTGATTTTGACTTTTGTCTTCCTCCTTCGCACCTCACCCCCGATGCAGCCTGAAAGGCTAATCTGTTCATAGCCCAGGACAAGCGGAGCGACACCCTGGGTACAAAGAAAAAGCCCAAAACATCAAAATAGCAATAACGCCCATAGTTCGTTAATTATTTATTTTTGCGGGGAATTAATAGAACACCCCTAAATTCCAAAATCAAACATTATGTCACATTACTACTATCTTATTGTCGGCTCTGGACTTTTTGGTGCTACATTCGCCCATCTTGCTACTAAAAAAGGTAAAAAATGTTTAGTGATAGACAAGAGAGAGCACCTTGGGGGCAATGTTTATTGTGAACAGATTGAAGGAATTAACGTACACAAATATGGAGCACACATATTCCACACTTCAAATAAGGAAATTTGGGATTTTGTTAATTCAATCGTAGAGTTTAACCGCTACACTAATTGTCCTATTGCTAACTACAAGGGCAAACTCTACAACTTGCCATTCAATATGAACACATTCTACCAGATGTGGGGAGTACATACACCTGAGGAAGCAAAAGCAAAGATTGAAACTCAAAAAGCAGAAGTCTTGGCGACATTGCAAGGCAAAGAGCCACAAAATCTGGAAGAACAAGCATTGAGTTTGGTAGGCAAAGATATTTTTGAGTATCTCATCAAAGAATACACCGAGAAACAATGGGGACGCTCGTGCAAGGACCTTCCAGCATTCATTATCAAACGTCTGCCTCTGCGTTTTACATACGACAACAATTACTTTAACGATAGATATCAGGGAATCCCTATTGGGGGTTATAACAAATTGACAGAAGGATTGCTAAATGGCATAGAATGCCATACAGGTATTGATTTTTTCAATGGCAATTTAGATAAAAACAACCCTACCCCACTCTGTGAGTGTTGGCGAGACATTGCTTCTACATTAGTTTACACAGGACCTTTAGATCAATATTTCAACTATTCACTAGGCAGACTAGATTGGCGCACAGTTTCATTTAAGACAAGAATAGAAGAAACGCCCAATTATCAAGGGAACGCAGTGGTCAACTATACCAGCCACGAACAGCCCTTTACTAGAGTCATCGAGCACAAACATTTTGAAATGTTCGGACAAGAGGTCTATGATTGCCCCAAAACAGTTATCAGCGAAGAATATTCTACAGAATATCATGAAGGGATGGAACCCTATTATCCAGTAAACGACCATCGCAACAACACGTTAGCAGATGCATATCGCCAACTTGCCCAGCAAGAGCCCAACGTCATCTTCGGAGGCCGTCTTGCCCAATACCGCTACTTCGACATGGCACCCATCATTGAAGAAGTAATGAATATAACTGAAATGTAATGTCAAATCATTAGAACCTACATTAAGGAAATTGCATAAATAGGAATGCCAAATTGTTGATAAACGATTAAAACTAAACTATTTTTAGAAAACAAAAAAATTATTGACTACAGTCGGTATGAGTAAAATCAGTTAGAAAAATGATTAATGAGCATATCAAAAGTATACTTTTATTAAAAAACAATAATGTCTGGCAATCAATCAAATAATAAACGTATTGCAAAAAATTCGATATTTCTATATATCAGAACTATGATTATTATGGTCGTGACGTTATTTACGTCACGAATTATCCTTCAATCACTAGGTGTTGATGACTATGGAATATATAACGAAGTTGGAGGCATCGTATCAATGTTCAGTTTAATCCTAGGTTCCATGACGGATGCAACCCAACGATTTTTAACAATAGAACTTGGTAAAGGAGAAAGAGGAGATATAAATAACGTCTTTTCAACTAGTATTCAACTTCATATAATCATTGGAATAATTATTGTGCTAATTGCAGAACCGGTGGGTTTGTGGTTTATGTACAATAAGCTTAATATTCCAGTTGAAAGGCTGTCTGCTGCGTTTTGGGTGTTTCAATGTTCTCTCTTATCTTTTTTTGTTCTTGTTATTAGTATACCATATAATGCGCTCATAGTTGCCTATGAGCGCATGAAGGCTTTCGCATATATTTCTGTGATTGATGCACTCCTAAGATTGATAATTGCTTATATGATGGCTATTAATTTCTCAATTGATAAATTAGTCCTATATGCGATATTAATGATGATAACTCAGCTGTTAATAAGAAATATTTACAACTTTTATTGCAAAAGAAATTTTAAAGAATCAAAATATCATTATACGAAAAATCATAAGTTAACGCGTAATTTTGGAAGATTTGCTGCGTGGTCAATGTTAGGAAACATGTCTTATGTCTGTAACAATTATGGCATTAGTCTGCTCTTGGGAATGTTCTTCGCGCCTTTTGTAAACGCAGCACATGGAATAACATTACAGGTCCAAGGGGCATTCTCAACTTTTGAGAAGAATTTTCAGACGGCAGTCAATCCTCAGATAACGAAGAATTATGCAGCTGGTGACATCATAGAAATGGAGACTTTAATATTTCGAAGTGCACGACTTTCTTTTTTGTTAATCCTAATTCCTTTAATTCCAATTCTATTTGAGGCAGAAACAATATTTAAACTTTGGCTTAACATTGTACCCGAATACACTGTTATTTTTGTGCAATTAATGGTTATCACATCATTAATTTCAACGCTAAGAAACCCTTTAGAGGTTGCAATAAAAGCAACAGGAGAAATAAAGATGTTCGAGATCAGTGTATATGGTAGTAAATTATTGATTTTACCATGTGCGTATATTTGCCTACGTTTGGGATGCAGTCCTACATCAGTTTTTATAGTTTCTCTCTTATTTGAGCTACTAGCAATAAGCCTTAGTTTGATAGAGGCCAAACGACTTCTAGGTTTATCAATCCTAACATTTATTAAGAAAACAGTTTTGAGGCTATGTGTAACTGTACTTTTATCAGTTATTACTCCTATTGCCATCTGCTTATTGCTTAATCCTGATATACTAAGATTTTTAATACTTACACTTTGTTCTATCGTAGTAACAACTATAATTTCATCGTTTGTCGGGTTAACAACAAGAGAACGCAAAGCAATTATCACATATATAATGGCTAAAAATAGGACATGAAGCAACAAACATATATGCCAAGGACTAATTATCGGGTATAAAAGGTAATGATTGGACATTATGGATATCTAAAGCGGTTTATTGAGACTCAAGGCAGTGGCCCGCTGAAAATCAAAAAGTTTAGCATATTTTCATAGTATATGCCAATTCATTTTTTTATTTAATAGAAATATGGAGAACTTATTA
>JAGHSE010000224.1 GCA_018066015.1 Candidatus Colivivens equi | reverse complement strand
GCCAATGCAGATTTTTGCTTGATTTCTAACTGCAACACTAAGTTAAGTGAAAAATCTGACATGGCAAAATCCTGAGCAACTTTTTGTTGCTCAGGGTATTAAAAAGTATAAATTACATTAGTGTTGCGGAATTAAGGATTATGAAAAGAAGTATAGCGTTATTAATTACATTGCTTTTTGCGATGTTCGCAACAACCGTTGCAGCACAAGTTTCTGTTAATATCGTATCCGAATCTGAAGCACAATCCGTAGCACGAGAAATGCTTAATACTGATGTTACAAGAGTCAACGTGGAGAAAGTCAGTGCTTTGCAAAGAAAAGCTCAAAATCTATCACAGGCTCCTGCATATTATATTTTTAACAGCACTGCAGGTAATGGTTTTGTCATAGTTTCTGGCGAAAAAGGAACAGAACAAGTTTTGGCGTATTCAGACGAAGGTACATTTGACTCTTCAAAGGTTCAGTTTGGCGCTGATGCTTTCCTTAATATATATGATGATCATATTGCTCAAATACGAAACGGGAAGAAGGTTTCTATGCTTCGAAAACAAAGTCGTCGTAGTGCCACACCTATACTGTTGAATACAATTTTATGGAATCAATCTGGTAATTTTTTTAATCAAAAATACGCTCCTAAAGTTAATTCACAGAAATGTCTTTCAGGATGCGGACCTACTGCAATGGCAATCGTAATGCAATACTGGCAGTATCCAGTACAAGGTAGGGGTACATACTCATATACAACTGAAAGGTACAATTTGCAACTGAATTGTGACTTCAACAATGAGTTCTTTGATTGGACTCTGATGACGGCATCTCCAAAAACTAATAGTGCTGAGAGTGATGCTGTTTCTCGTTTAATGCTTGATTGCGGTATTGCTATGAGTGCTGATTATGGTCCAGATGTTACATACGGATACTTATGTTCGCTTGCACAAGGCATAAAAGACCATTTTTACTACACCAATCCGCGTTATCTGATGCGCGACATGGACAACATTGGTGATTGGGATGAAGTAATAGAAAACGAGTTAATAAACGGACGTCCTTGTATTGTCGCAGCACAGGGTACTGATAGTCGCCATATTTTTGTAGTGGACGGCATTAACAGTAAAGGATTGTTCCACTATAATTTAGGTTGGGGTGGCAGTAATAACGGATATTATCTTGACGGAGTAATTGCTGGAAACAAATACAGATACGCTACTGATGAATTACTGATTGGTATTCAACCCGATAAGAATTATAAACCTTCTGCAGGAATATCTTTCTCAAATGTGAAGGTAATGGATGCATCAGCATCTTATACATTGAATGAAATTCAAATTGGAAGAGACTTCTCTCTTTACTATGAAAATATTTGGAACTTAGGGCCTTATTCTCATGAAGGGCGAAATATTCGTGTTGAATTGCGTGATAAAGACTGTAAGACAAAATATGTAGTTAGTTCAGAAGTTTCTTCATTCTCCAATCTATGCAACTACTACTATTATTGGTTCGATATTGTATGTCGCATTACGTCAAATATGCAACTTGACGAAGAAGACAGACTGTGGTTGTGCTCTCAGGATATTGATGGTGAATACCTTCCTGTATGTGTGATTGATGACGAACATTCTTCTGTAGCTTTGAAAGACTAT
This sequence comes from Candidatus Colivivens equi, assembly GCA_018066015.1. Taxonomy (GTDB): domain Bacteria; phylum Bacteroidota; class Bacteroidia; order Bacteroidales; family Bacteroidaceae; genus Colivivens; species Colivivens equi. Next base: position 845 of record JAGHSE010000224.1, on the reverse strand, counting down.
ATTTATGGATTACCTTCAGGAATTCAGTCAATAGCCAATACACCACAATCATTCCATACAAAGATGTATGACTTGACAGGTCGCGAAGTAAATCGTAGTGCAAAGGGACTATTCATTCGCAACGGCAAAAAAGTACTGGTAAAATAAGAGAATTCAATTATCAATACATATCATTTGCAAAGGGGTGTTCTATTAATTCCCCGCAAAAATAATTAATTAACGAACTATGGGCGTTATTGCTATTTTGATGTTTTTGGCTTTTTCTTTGCATCCAGGGTGTCGCTCCGCTTGTCCTGGGCTATGAACAGATTAGCCTTTCAGGCTGCATCGGGGGGGCGAGGGCTCCTGCACAGCAATCTGCTAAAGAAAAATCTCAACCGACGACAAACCGAGAGCAATTGCAAGCTTGCTTGGCATTGCCGAGGTGCGAAGGAGGAAGACAAAAGTCAAAATCACCTGATATGTAATTAATAGAACACCCCTATACTGTAACTAATAGCCATGTCAAGACTATTATAATGATGTATAGAATTTTAATGTTCCTTGCTTTAGTAATATAGTCCACAAATTGAACCATACACCTATCATAACTTATTTACCATCATCAGGTACTTCATCGTTAACAATCACAACCGTTGAATCTTCACTTGGTGGATATATGCCTCTAACCTCTTCCTTATTTTCAGGAGCATCGGGATCTATTTCTTCTTCATCCTTGGTACAACCCATACTCACTAACAACATTGCAGAGAAACACAAAAAGAAAAACAATAATAATTTTTTCATACTAATTGATTTAGACTATATTTTACCTTATACTTTAAAACTCTAAGCAACAATAGTTC
>JAGHSE010000372.1 GCA_018066015.1 Candidatus Colivivens equi | reverse complement strand
GAGATTTTTCTTTAGCAGATTGTTGTCCTAAATGAAGGAGCGATGCGGGCATCGTGACTGAATGAAGAACACCAAGATGCAAAGAAAAAGCCAAAAACATCAAAATAGCAATAACGTCCATAGTTCGTTAATTATTTATTTTTGCGGGGAATTAATAGAACACCCCTTAATTAAGTTTAGGCTTAGTTTCTCCGTCTTTGTACAATTTGATAGCTCGTTGAATAGTAATATCATCATGGTTGAAATACTTAACATATTCTTCTATATCCATTATGTTGTAAATAATAGCACCGAAAATAACATCCTCAAACAACTTGCGAGATTGCAGAATCATATTGTTTCGACGTTTGATACCCTTCGAGTCACAGAACCGAATGAACTTCTCGATGACGTGGTTATTCTTAAGATGATCAACAACTTTATCAGCATCACCGAGACTTTCGAGTTCTTTACGATGAGAGTCAGAGTATTCAAAACAGAATTGATTTATGAGACCTTGCGTAGCTACTTCTTGATAATAAGACGTGAAAGCAGTAGTGTCTTCAGCCACAAATACATCAGGCACAATTCCGCCACCTCCATAAACTTCACGACCAATGCTAGTCTTGAACTTTTCACCACTCTGACGAATAGAATCTTCATTGAAGAACTCTCCTCGCTGGTATCTTCTTACAATGTCCATTTCATAATCTTGAATGTCACCACCAGTGTAAGGCTTTTGAATGCAACGTCCAGAAGGTGTGTAGTAGCGGGCAATAGTGAGATGAATAAGGGAACCATCAGAGAACGGAATAGGTTGTTGTACTAGTCCCTTACCAAACGTGCGACGTCCTACAATCATACCTCGGTCATTGTCTTGAATAGCTCCTGCAAATATTTCAGATGCACTAGCACTCGTTTCATCTGTAAGAACAATAAGCGGAATGTTTTGATACGACCCCCGACCATCACTTTTGAAATCTTCACGAGGCATCTTACGTCCCTGAGTATAAACAATCAATCTATCAGCAGGAAGAAATTCATTGACCATCTGAATAGCGCTCATCATATATCCGCCAGTATTTCCACGAAGGTCAATAACAAGCCCTTTAAAATCTTCTTGTTGGAGTTTAGCAAGAGCAGTGAGTAATTCTGCATAGGTGGATTCGCTGAACTTTGCGACCTTAATATACCCTAGACTATTAGTCAACATATAAGCAGCATCAATACTTGTGATTGGAATATCTCCACGAACAATTGTGAATGTTAGTGGTTTCTTTTCACCATGACGTATTACTCCAATTTTGACTTTGGTACCTTTGTCTCCTTTCAGCCTGTGCAGAGTCTCGTTGTTAGTAACAACCTTGCCTACGTATGGTTTGCCGTCAACACTCACAATACGGTCACCAGCACAAAGCCCTACTTTTTCAGAAGGTCCGCCTTTTATTATATTAGTGATATACACAGTGTCATTCTTGATGGTAAACTGCACTCCCACACCACTAAAACTCATTTTTAAGTCATCGTTTGCAACTTTTGCATCTTCCGCTGAAATGTAGGAAGAGTGGGGGTCAAGTTCTGATAAAATCTTAGGCATTGTGGCCTCAACAATATCAGATACATTGATTGTGTCCACATACTGATTGTCAAGTATATGTAACAAATAGTTGATTTTGTTTGAAGTAGTATTGACGATATTTAATTTACTACCTGTGAATCTATTTGAGAAGAACATGCCTAAAAACATGCCAACAATAACACTGATAGCTATCGCAATCGGTGCAAAACGTGATTTCTTATTCATTTTGATTTAATGGCATAAAAACAACCTCTATTCCTGCTTTCTTAAGAAGGTTGATACCTTCGTCAAGGCGATATTGTTCGCTATATATAACTCTTTTGATTCCTGATTGAATAATCAATTTGGCACATTCAATACAAGGCGAAGCTGTGATGTAGAGTGTAGCCCCCTCGCTAGAATTATGAGAACGTGCAAGTTTTGTTATGGCATTAGCCTCAGCATGCAAAACATAAGGTTTTGTTACATCATTGTCTTCGCACACATTCTCAAATCCCGAAGGAGTGCCATTGTATCCGTCAGAAATGATACGCTTGTCCTTAACGACTAAAGCTCCTACCTGGCGTCGTTTGCAATATGAATTTTCTGCCCATATTCGTGCCATGCGTAGGTATCTTTCATCTAGTTTCTGCTGTTTATTCAAATTCATATTTGTTAGTAAATTATATTTATAAAACGAAATTCATAATCATTTTACTCCTGAGTCAATATCAATAAAGTTGCTAGAACTCTCATATATCCTGACAACATTGTGGTCGCCCTTATAACTTGAAGCATTTTTAATGATATTTTTAATCATGCGAGCCAATTCAGAAGTGGTCTGCACATCAGTATCCAGAGTCATTCGCATCTCTCTTGATTCAGCATCAGCGTACCAAGTACCCGACACTCGATTATCGGCATTAAGTATAAGTGCAAACGTATTCCCAGTGAAAGTGATACAATAGAGATCTAGATTCTGGTTCAACTCCTTTATCTTTTCATTGTCATATTGATGATTATAACGATAACTGGTAATCTTGAATGTGCCACTAAAAATCTGAGACAAGTCGTCTTCTTTGTTACAACCAGTCATTACCATAATAATGAGTAAAGATAAAACAACTATTCGTCGCATATTGTAGATTTATTCAATTATACCATTTCTTCTAAGCAGTGCATCAATAGTAGGTTCGCAACCTCTAAATCGTCTATACAAGACATCTGGTTTTTCCGACCCACCTTTTGAGAGAATATTGTCGCGAAAACTTTGAGCAGTTTCTCGGTCAAAGATTCCATTACCTTTGAATACAGAGAATGCGTCAGCATCAAGAACTTCAGCCCATTTATAACTGTAATATCCCGCCGAGTATCCTCCATCCATAATATGAGAGAATTGAACAGAGATACAAGTATCTGCTGTAATAGGAGTAATGAGTACCTCCTTCCACACTTTATGTTCAAATTCAACTAAGTCTTCATCAAATTCCTCTTCCTTAGTATAATATGCCATATCAAGTAGAGCATAACTGACCTGTCGCAGACAACCTAGTGCAATGTTGAAATTTCGGCTTTTGACTATTCTATCAATTATATCATCAGGAATGAGTTCGCCAGTCTTGAAATGACGAGCAAACGTAGCGAGAAAATCTTTTTCAATACTGAAATTTTCCATGAATTGAGAAGGCAGTTCAACGAAATCCCAGTCAACATTAGTACCCGATAATTCTCCATAAGTACCATCAGCAAATATCTCATGTAGGGCATGACCAAATTCATGTAGGAAAGTTTCAACTTCACCTAATGTGAGCAGAGCAGGCTTCTCTTCAGTAGGTTTTGTGAAATTCATTGCCAGTAATACATGTGGTCTGGAATCAGTACCATCGACTTCCTTCCATTGGCCTTTGAAAGACGTCATCCAAGCCCCAGATTTCTTGTCGCTACGAGGATGGAAGTCACAGTACAGGAGTGCAAGGTATTTACCATCACTATCATTAACTTCATAAACCACTACATCTTTATGATACACAGGAATATCAGTTCGTTGAGTGAATGTGATACCATAGAGACGAGTTGCAAGTCCAAACACGCCCTCCTTTACATTTTTGAGTTCAAAATACGGACGAAGCAGTTCTGCATCAATATTATATTCTTTTTGCTGAAGTTTGTTAGAATAAAATCCCATGTCCCAAGGTTGGAGAACGAAATCATCGCCTTCTAATTCCTTTGCATAAGTCTTGATAGCATTTAGTTCCTTGTGTGCTGTCGGTGTGTAAGCCTCTTTCAGTTTATTGAGCAGGTCATATACATTGTTGGTATTTTTAGCCATCCGTTCCTCAAGTACGAAATCAGCATAGCACTTGTATCCCAATATCTGCGCTTCCTCGCGACACAAATTGACGATACGTTTTACTACGTCAGTATTATTGTGTTTATTGTTGTGTGTACATAGAGTGTTGTCTGCCATATACATAGTTTTTCTCAAATCACGACGTTGGCTGTAAGTCATAAAAGGAATCATAGACGGACTATGAAGAGTGAATAACCAACCATCCTTATTCTTTTCTTTAGCAGACAAACGTGCTGCTTCAATGGCAGTGTCGGGCAATCCTGCAAGTTCATTCTCGTCAGTAATAAGTAGGGTGAATGCGTTTGTTTCTTTTAGTTTGTTTTGCGAAAACTTCAATTCAAGCAAACTCATTTCATTAGAAATCTCTCGAAGGCGTGATTGTTTTTCTTGAGATAGATTTACTCCACATCGAGTGAATCCCTTGTAAGTATCTTCAAGCAAAGTTAATTGTTCTGGTGTCAACCTGCCTTTGTCAGGTCTGGCATTAATTTCATTGTAAACATACTCTACTCGTTCAAACATTTGTTTATTGAAGGCGATGTCATTAGCATGGTTAGAAAGGATAGGAGATAGTTTTTCAGACAACTCGTCCATCTCATCAGTAGTGGCGCAAGACAAGAGTTCAAAGAATATTTCAGTAGATTTTCCTAATAAATCACCCGCACGTTCAAATGCCTCAATGGTGTTCTGAAATGTAGGTGTTTCGGGGTTGTCAATAATGTCAGCCACTTCTTTATTCTCTTCATCAATACCTGCCATGATTGCTTCTTCGTAGTCATGCAGAGTCACTTTATCGAAAGGAAAAGCCTCATGAGGTGTGCCGTATGTTTTGTTAAAAAATATATTAGCCATGTCTGTATTTAATCAAATTACTAAAAATCCACTTCTTCTCAAGTTGATTTTACCTTCATCATGCCATTTATTTAACACTTTTGATACGTTAAGACGAGTTTCCTGAATGCACAAAGCCAGTTGATCCATATTAATTCTTATTGTTTTAGTACTATGCTGCTCTGTACTCAAACGATTGATGAGATTTTGGATTTTTTCTTCTATACTCATTGGTTGGATTGAAGTATGTATGTCGGTCAACTTGCGAAGTTGATTACAAGTATTATTAATAAAATTACTTTTTACGATGGGGTGTGTTAGTATTCGCGATATAAATGTTTCTTTGTTTATACTAAAAGTTTCACCTTTGGAAGTGAATCTATATGTTCGTTCATAAGAACGTTTTACTGTAAAGATATTATATGGTTCAATGATGTAAGGTGTGCGATTGCAGTGTTCAATAAAAGTCATTCGAGGTGATTTGGATTGCATTTCAATATCATACTCGCCATCAATGATATAGATGATATTTTTACATGTTTCACCTTGACTGACAATGATATTACCATCATCAAACCGTTCAAAATCAAGTTTTAGCGTTGGTATGATTTTAGAAAAATCATCCAAGCTCAATCCCTGAAACAGAGGAAACCGCAACATATTTTCAATCATCTGCATTTCCATACGGGTACAAAGTTAATAAAAAAACAATAAAATTTTTAATTTTAATCCAATTTTTTAATTCCTATGCTCTAATCCCATGAAACTCAAAAAAACTAACCAAGACTATCTTAACTCTCTAATAAATATATAAAAGTGCAAATATGCAACTATGCAAATGTGCGTTTTTGTAAAATGCAAGTGCAAATGTTAATA
>JAGHSE010000039.1 GCA_018066015.1 Candidatus Colivivens equi | reverse complement strand
AAAATTACACTTTTTCCTTGATATATACATCAGAAAATTACACTTTTTCTCAATTTTTAACTATAACAATGTAATTCTTCATGAATTTTATGCTTATGCACAGCAAAGTTTGAGAGTTTTGGCAAGTTTACATATAAGGTACTGTACGTTTACAACGTGAGGCCTTATAGTGTATATGTTTGTTACATCCTTTGGTGAGACATAGGTTCTTTCCCATTTCGTTTCATCGTAGTTTAGTTTTTTTACACCCTGAGTGTCGCCGTCCGTGAGGGTCGTGGCACTATCTTTATTAAAAAACAAAAAAATCCGCTACTTTGTTGTAAGTAACGGAATTTTTTGTACCTTTGCAAGTGAAAATAGTTCCTTTCTATGCCAGATTGTAGTTCTGGCTGTGATTGGGGCTATTTTTCTTTTAGTGCCTTGAGTATGTTTGGACTGTCCGAAATAGAATATAGGATTATGTTATTGTCACTATATTCCTTTACGATAATCCAGGACTTGTCGCCTTTTATTTGGGTTTCAAAAAGGTGAATAAACATGCTTCCTGGTTTTGTACTGTTGTCTTTTCCTCTTCCAAGATATTTTGCTTTTGCCAGAACTTCCTGAATACGCAAAATCATCCTGTTTTTATCCGCCATGTGTGCATGTGGCTGATTAGTCCATTCGTCAATAGTAGAACGTGAAACTTGAATCCCAAATTTGAAATCAGGGTGGCTCAATGTTATGCCTTGGATGGTTTCTCTCGCTTGTTTTTTTATCTGCTTGGTATCAGCTTGCAATAATACCCTGACCATTCTACATGCAGCGCACAGTTCGTTGTCTGGAACGAAAGCGAGTTTTTCCTTGCCTATGTCGCAGTCACGGCATCGGCGTATGGTGTAAGGGTTGTAGTCGGGGACTGTCTTCTGTTCGATACCAGGATTGAAATGGAAGATGCCCTTTGTGTCCTTACCTGTCGCTTCCTCGCCGAGAGCCATTGCCTCGTCGTGCGGAGTCACAGGGTATTTGGACTTTCGCACCTGTACGACGGTGCACCTGCAGTTCCATCCGTTAGGAGGATAGTACTCTTCCCAGAACGGGTCGTTGATGGGTAGCGTGACACGATCGAGGACAGCATGTTCTGGCCGCACCTTATCGTCATGCTGTGTGCGGTACTGGAGATAGTAGCGGTCGCCGTCCGTGAGGATCGTGGCACTTTTTTTATTAAAAAAGCAAAAAAAACCGCTACTTTGTTGTAAGTAACGGAATTTTTTGTATCTTTGCGGTCATAAAAGCGACTTTTCAAGTTACCCTTCGTCCATGCAAGCATGAGACACACGAGGGAGGCGACGGAAAAGGCGTTTTTATTTTTTGTAAATTCTGATTATGTGCAAGTAATTACCATCCCTATTGCATCTCAACTTCATTTCAACCTCATAGCAGTCATCAATATATTTATAAACCTTGAAAATTTCATTCGGGTGGTCTATACTTGGTTCATCAGGATTTACCAATTCGGCTTCTTTGATTAAGTCGATAGCCTTCCTTGCGTAAGCCAACTTGAGAGGGAAAAGAATGTCATCTTGGTATTTATTTATTGTTTCTTGATAGAAATTTTTGTTGATAATCACCTCTAACCCATCTTTTGTATTTGTGTAGAAACGTCTTGCCTTGCATTTCCCAACCATTACTGAAGGCATTTCCTTTTTGTACCAATCAACTAAATCCTTTTGTGCACGTATGACCTGTGAGCGCGAAGCATGAATAGGTAATTTCTTTATCTCTAATTGATGTATGAGTTTACATGCTGCGCACAGTTCGTTGTCTGGAACGAAAGCGAGTTTCTCCTTGCCCTGGTCGCAGTCACGGCATCGGCGTATGATGTAAGGGTTGTAGTCGGGTATTGTCTTCTGTTCGATACCAGGATTGAAATGGAAGATGCCCTTTGTGTCCTTTCCTGTAGCCTCCTCACCTAGTGCCATTGCCTCGTCGTGTGGAGTCGGTTGGTACTTGGACTTTCGCACCTGTACGATGGTGCACCTGCAGTTCCATCCATTAGGAGGATAGTACTCTTCCCAGAAGGGGTCGTCGATAGGCAGCGTGACCCGATCGAGGGCAGCATGTTCTGGCCACACCTTATCGTCATGCTGTGTGCGGTACTGGAGATAGTGGCGATCGCCGTCCGTGAGGATCGTGGCACTTTTTTTATTTAAAAACAAAAAAAATCCGCTACTTTGTTGTAAGTAACGGAATTTTTTGTACCTTTGCAATATCCAATTTGGTGAGGTCGGGGAGCCTTCGGGTCCGACTTCGCCTTTTTGTTAGAAATCGAAAGTTTTTATTTCAAGCCCTTTTGCACTATTGATGACACATATTATATGGTGTATTTGAATTTCTTTTGATGTTTTTTCTGCCATATATTCATACCCCTTAGTTATCTTTTCTGGGGCGAACATTGTTGGGTTGTCAAAATAGATACAAAGCGTGTCTGCTGTATTGTGAACATCCGTTCTTGCATTGAATTTTACAAGTGTGCTTCGCGAGGCCATGAACCGGGGCTACCGCATCATCCTATTGCGCGAGAACGGATTTCCGAAACTCTACAAACCTTCTGGCGAGAGTTTTGACGCTTGCTCCGAAGGTCTGCTATTGCAGATAAGTCCTTGGGAGTTCCACATGAAAAAGATGACGATAGCCCGTGCTCAGTGTCTTGAACTTAACGTTATGGCAGAAAGGATTGCCTTTAAGATTTTCCAAGCTCATTAGCGAGCTATCTTCCTATTTTTCCTTTTTTGACAAGCACAACTTTTAGTCTATTTATATTTGCCATAAGTTGTAAAGGGGTGTTCTAATAATTCCCCGCAAAAATAAATAATTAACGAACTATGGGTGTTATTGCTATTTTGATGCTTTTGGCTTTTTCTTTGCATCTTGCTGTTTTTCATTCAGTCACGATGCCCGCATCGCTGGCTTTGCCAGCTACGTCCTTATTTTGGGCTGAAGGCTCTCCCTCCGCACAACAATCTGCTAAAGAAAAAAGTCAAAATCACCTAAAATGTAATTAATAGAACACCCCTTGAATGTTTAGTGGGCTGGAAAAAAATCTTACAACCTGTCAATGTGAGTCATGTCTTGAGGAAAATGAGAAAAATTTTTTTAGTGTAATTTTTTTTCTTATCTTTGCACACACTTTCGTCAGCGGACGTTTGTGCCACTGGGGTTGAATGGATTTGACAGCAAGTTGAGGTGGTACGTAAGCATGCAGAGTGTTGAGGCAGACTCTTAAAAACGCTTCGAATCAAATTTATCTGGCAACAATACTTATGCTCTCGCTGCATAAACGAAGTTCAGTAGTTTAATTTGCTTAATTCCTCTGCTAGGCGGGGGAACGAGACATCGTCCTGAAAGCTATTTTCCCGAAGCGGTCAGTAAGGCGGTGCAGTAAAATCGGGAATAGTCATGGTTGGCTTCGCAACTATGATGAAATTTTTAGAAGATAAGGTTACGTTTGGTAGTCGGGGTCTTGATGTAGCACGAAAAATTAAGCTCGGATAAGCATGTAGAAAGCGTATGGTCTCCTTGTTTGGACGCGGGTTCAAATCCCGCCAGCTCCACTAGCTTTAAATTTTGGTCCCGCCAGCTCCACTAGCATAATGGATTTGAACCTTGACATTGTTTTAAATTTTGGTCCCGCCAGCTCTACAAAGCGCATAGCGTTAATTGAAAATAGTTTAATAGTAAATTTTTTATGAAAAAGTGTGTTACTTTTATAGTGTGTACATTGCTTGTTTGTGTAAATACTATGGCTCAGGTAAAAGATATTGATGGAGCTATGGTATTACTTAAGGATGTTGTACAAAAATTTAATGACAATCAGGGATTAGTCATGGATTTAGAAATGAAGACTGCTGTAGGTGGTACTTCAAAGTTTACGTTAATGAAAAATAGTGACCGCTCAAAGATGGTCAATAAGAAGGAGGTAACTTATTTTTATAGTCAAATGATGTGGGTATGTGATTTGGATGGTCATAACGTGATTATCTCAAATAAATATCGTGATGAGGAGAAGATGATGGCTAGCATGGCTACTATTCCAGGGTCATTCAAGGGTGATATGGCAAAAATAGATGATAAGTCTTTTAATATTGGCAAGAATGTTTTTGCAGCAAAATGGAGTAAAAAGGAGGTGGAATATAACCTTCAACAGGGTAAGAGTATTATTACGATGATAGTAGATCAGTCATCCAAGAATGTGAATCAACTGAAGGTGAAACAAGGTATGATGTCGGTTGTAATGAATTATAAGAGTTTTTCTACTGGATGTTCTTATGATGATGTTTCGTTCAGTACTGAAAATTATAAGGATTTCCGAATAATTGACGAGAGATGATTTTTTAAGGCGAAAGATGATATATAAGGAAGTGTGAGAATCAAATAATAGTTTGTAGAATAGTAAGTTTAAACAATTAAATAGTAGATATGTTTATGAAAACAAAGAACTTTATTGCTATTTTGGCATTGTGCTTTATTCCAACAGTAGGTTTTGCACAAGATGTGAATCAAGAGGCTTTAAGTACTAATCTTGGACATAAAATTGACATAGTAAAGAATGAAATCAAGACTTTAAAGTCTAAATTGAAATTAAATGCAGAAGATGCTCAGTCAGTGACGGATTTGACTTTGAAAGAGTCTGAGTTGAATAAGTTAAAGAGTCAGAAGAAGACAATTGATGCAGCAATTAAGGCTGAGAAGAAATCAAAGAAGGAGACTAAACAGGCAGAAAAGGCAGAGAAAAAGAATGAATCAGCAAGCAAGACTGCTGAAATACTGAAGGTTAGTTTGAGTGCTAGCGAAAAATCAAATGAATTGTTGAGTGATGAGCTTAGTAATAAGATTGATGTTTGTAAGAATGAATTGAAGGTATTGAAGAGTCATAAAAAATTGTCACCAGATGATTTGACTATCAAATCAAAGATTGCATCAAAGCAGACTGAAATAAAGGAATTGAAGCGCCAGAAGAAGACGTTTGATGCAGCTATTAAGGCAGACAAAAAATCAAAGAAAGAGGCTAAGCAGGCTGAAAAGGCTTTAGAAAAGCATGAGAAGGCTCAGGAAAAAGCTCAGAAAGTCATAGGAAATCTATAAATAACTAGAGAAAGGCAAATCCTAATTGCTAACTTGCAATTAGGATTTTTTATTAACTACATTTATTGGTGTACCATTGAGAAATGCACGTATGTTTTCTGTTCCTATGTCAATAACTCTTTGCCGAGCTTCAATTGTAGCCCAGGCAATGTGAGGAGTGAGATAACAATTAGGCAGAGAGAGTAATGGGCAATTTGTAGATGCTGGCTCAACTGTCAGCACATCGGCACCATATGCACTTATGATTCCATCTGAAAGAGCATCGGCAAGTTCTTGCTCGTTGACTAATTCTCCGCGTCCAGTATTGATGAGTATTGCAGATGACTTCATAAGGCGAAGAGACGTATAGTTTATCATATGTTTTGTGTTTGCATTTAGAGGACAATGGAGTGAAATGATATCAGAATGGGATAGAAGTTCATTGAGCTCTACCTTTAATACGCCATTTGGAAGTGATTCTTGAGGTTTAGATGTAACAGCCAATACTTTCATACCAAATGCCAATGCAACATGTACCATTCTTATTCCAATATGACCAAGTCCTACAATTCCAATAGTGAGTCCTGCCATTTCATGATGAGGAAAATCAATGTAGCAGAAATTTTTTGATAAAGTCCATTTCCCCTTTCTGTTAACTTGTGCGTAATAATCGGTATGATTGAGAATATTCAAAATGTGAGACCAAGCCATTTGTACTACACTTTCAGTACTATAGGCTGGAATGTTTGTGACAATGATACCACGCTGTGTTGCGGCATCAACATCAATGACATCATACCCAGTGGCAAGTACTCCGATATATTTTAGTTCTGGCAGTTGGTCCATGATATCTGCAGTCAATACTGCCTTGTTAGTTAGTATGAGTTGTGATCCTCTGCATCGATTAACAATATCTTCAGGATCAGTGTTTTCATAAACTTTAAATTCGGTGAGAGCAGCTATACCTTGCCATGACATTTCACTTGGATTCACACCGTGAGCATCGAGAATAGTAAGCATAAATAGAT
>JAGHSE010000358.1 GCA_018066015.1 Candidatus Colivivens equi | reverse complement strand
GATAAAAAATAGTTAAAATTTAAGTTATAATACACATAAAGCGGATTCTCTAAATGATAGGGAATCCGCTTTAATTCATATACATATACAAGAAAGTAATAAGCTATCGTCTCATTCCACGAGATTGCGACTCAGTTTGTTCTTCAGATATATTCTTATCAAGTTTCTCCTGACTGAAATATTTCATAGAAGACAATGTTGCAGTTATGTCTGCAATCTTATTATCCTTGTCTGCCCTGGCTTTCTCGTAAAGCTGTTGGAATACAGGATTTTTAGCAAATGCTTGACTTTGGCACTTTATCTCTATGGATTCAAAAGATTTAATACTCTTTTCATATTCGCATCGCAACGTTTGGATTTGATGGTATTCACAGACTATATCATTGACGATTGTTAGTGATTGGGAATCCATATCCATTCGCTTCTTTCTGATATTCTCAGGTAATATATCATAGTCAACAATCTTTATGTCATCGCCCAATTTCTTTACCGTCTCCCTTATTAGATCAATACTTCCTTCATAGTCTATAGACTTGTTATCCTTGATAAACTTCTCAGATGTGTACTCGTCTAAAGCGGAGAATATGATCTGTCGTTTGTCATCATCCTGCAAACTCTCTAATACAAGAGCTTCAAATTGTCTGCCTATGGTCGGTTCTCCAAGCAACTGCTTGTAGATTATTGTTCCACTCAGTTCCTTTCCTTGCTCGATGATCTGTTTCAATGCAGGTTCGTCAGCCATTGTTAAGTTCGTCTTCGACTCTATGAGCTTCATGTCTCGTAACTGGTCGCTCAACATATCCAATTCCGACTCATTAAAGCATGATGAGATAACGATTAGAGTGTTGTCGTCCAGTTCTCCGTTTTTGTAATGATACAACAGCTCTTTTGCTGGAGTGTTGTTTCCTTCATATTTTTTAATTAGATATTTGTCTACTAACAGACGAATATCGGTTTCTTCCAAATTGGAAATACCTTTTGAAATCAAAGTCGAATAATCGTCATTTTTCTTCCTTAAAGTGTAACCATAATTGTTTCCGTTTATAGAAGCTGTCAGCTTAAACCCATCCTTTCTTATTTGTCGTATTTGAGCATTCTCGATTTGAATGTCATTTTTGATTTTGAAAGAAAATGTAAGTTTGAGAGGTTGCATCAATCCCCATTCTTCCAAATGTTTTCTTATGCAGGATTCTATCTTATTGATCCAAATATCAGACACATTATTGCTTTTTGCATATTCTCTAAATTTTAAAAGAGAAGAAGAAACCTCGTCAATAATCTTTTCTGGATGTCGAATTCCTTCATGTTTGGCAAAATTCAACACATCGTCTTTTGTTATATTCTGTTTCTTGCCATAAATATACATTGAATGTCTGGTGTCTGGTGTTCCATCCAAAGAACTCATTATATATGTCAAGTCGTAAGCTGGAGATAGTGACCATTCTCCCTTCCTATTCATAAGAAAAGAAAAGTTTTTGTTGTGGTCGTCTGTGTTATTGGAAAGAATGTTAAAAACCATCCTTCTGAAGACTTCCGTGTATTCCGAGTCAGGCAAATGAAGACTTCTGCATACATATATCAAAGATTCATAGCTATCGGATTCAGGATCCATTGCAAGTAATGTCTGAGTATGTAGTTTGTCTCCGTTTTTTCTGTCAAATCTTCTTGTTAAAAAATGGTTTTTATTGTCTATGTTCCATAGTTTTGACTCCATCATTGAAATGCCCGCATCACATGCCATTTGATAATATGTCATTTCTATTTCAGATGTGCATAAGCTGTCTCCTATTTTTAATATATAGTGAGAATAATCCTTGTCGGCACATACTTGTCCAGACCTGATTTCTCCAGTTTTGTCGTTTATTGCAATCACTAATTTCGGTTTTCTTCCTCCTGCTGAAGTTCCAACATAAATAAGGGACTGCAAAGACAATGACTCTTTGGAAGAAATTTTTACATCGTCTCTTTCCAGATATATACGATTAGCCAAATCAAGTAAAGATTGTATTTCTATTGCCTTTGAATCTTCACTTGATGGAGTTTCAGGGACAAACTCTAATGCTCCCATTCCTCGTTTGCCAATAAATGAGAGTTTGTCTAATGAATTGATGTCAGACTTCGATACGTTATTAGTTTTCTGCCAGTGCTTAAACAGTTCATTACCCCACGAATCGGGAAGAGAGTCTGCGATGAATGAAGGTAAAGATTGAAAATCTTTTACATAATCATCTCCTTTTATTGGTTTTTGCCCCCATTTAGAAATCGTCGCTTCAAGAGGGAATGGTTCTATCCCTTTTTGAATATAATCAGAATTGTAAAGAAAAAAAGAGTTGTCATTTTTCCATATTAAAGAACCAATCTCTTCTCCCCATAAAAACACTTTAATTTTTTTGTTCATTCTTCTTATGTCTTATTCGTTTGACTTCATTTTCTTTTTTGCCTAAGAATTCATCAGGAAAATCAGGAATTAAATTGTCAATATTTTCTACACATCCAATCGTCTTCAAAAGTGTAATTAATGTAGACAATGAAATATTATATGCAATTCCAGTCTCGAATTTATGTATGGTTGTTATTGTTATTCCTGTTTTATCTGCCACTTCTTTTTGCGTCATTTTTTGTAGAAGTCTATATTTCTTGAATCTTTTGCCTAATAATGACACTATTTCTGGCGTAGAATACAAATGCAAATCTTTCATATATATAAAT
>JAGHSE010000349.1 GCA_018066015.1 Candidatus Colivivens equi | reverse complement strand
AGGGAGGTGATGTATAAAAATGGCAAGCAGACCACTACTTTTGATGCTGAATTTCTACAGTTGAAAGACTATCTCCTAAGTAATCTTCAGGCAGCAGATGCTTTAACAAAGGGCAAGTGATTTTTGTGGATAAGTTACTGGTTATACAATTTACTGATTTGTGTTTCAAATAATTCAGGGTGATTTTTGAGCATAGTAATACTTTCCCTGAAAGGCATCTCGGCATTTATATATTTCAGTCCGTGGTGGGTAGCCACTTGTTTTGGCGTCATGTAGTCTTCTCCAAAATATCGTGACAACCATTCCTTATATAAATAAGGTGCAGGGAATTGTGTATCAGCAAAGTCCAGCATTTTAGTTTCGGTATAATGTTCTCTCAGGAATATCTCGTGATGTCTGAATCTCCACGATATATCACCAATACACTTTGCGCAATCTGCATCAGTAGTTCTGAATAAAGCTTCGTATAATTTGAAAACACACTTGTGTGAGAGTCTCTGGATAGGATGTTTTATCAACCAACGAGTTATACCGCTAAGCCCCTTTGATGTCAATCTGCACAGAGCATAAGTGAGTTTATTATCAGGCACACCATCAAGTACGAAAATGTCAATACCTATTCCAAGACAATAATCCTTATCTATTTCATTTCGTCCGAATGCAGACGTCTCAGCATTTCTCAGTTGGGCATGTCCACAGTAGAAATGTTCTTCTGAGTATGTGGTTTGCCAGAAATACGGATGCGTAAATTCCTTTGCTGCAATCTTATTCAGTTTATCATAGTCTTTCCTCGGCATGGCGAAGTCAATGTCATCATCCCACGGAATAAAACCTTGATGTCGTACAGCACCGAGTAATGTTCCTCCGTCCATCCAGTATTGCAGACCATTGCGCTCACATACCTCTTTCAGTTTCTTGGCAAGGTCCAATTGTATTCCCCACACCTTTTTCATCTCTTCTGGTGTAGAGTAACCAAACGTAGTAGATGGATTATTGAATTGCATATATCTTATGAATTTAGAGTGTGCATTGCATCTTTCAAAGCCTTATACAGGTAGGTCCCCTCCTGCAACTGCGTCTTTATTCTTTGTGTGTTGTCAAGTTTTTGTGTATATTCATCTTCTGTTAAATCCTTGATAACAGAAGGTATTTCATTAAGAGAGTCAACAGCAATGCCTATATTATGTTCTAATATAAATGGAGCCACTGCAGACTCTTTCCATACAATCACAGGCAATCCAGCCCTGAGATAGAAAGAAGTCTTGTGGGGATTATTATATCTTAGGTAATTACCCCATGTTCCATTACATCCATTCACAGTGTCACCATCCCATATTAGTCCCCAATCATCGTCAACATTCTCAATAAAACTATCCGAGTCAATCCTACCATGAACTTTAATATTCTCCCCCATCAAGTTTGTGTCAAGGTCTCCTTTCCCATATAGGTCAAGTACGCACCCCTCAATCGCCTTACCGGCATCATACAGAAATGCGTTCTTTCGTTTGTAAAGTCCTCCGGCATACGCAATTCTGTTGTATGGTCGATGATGTTCTTCGTTCTGGTTTTGGTAGTCTGACAAGTAATCAAATATTTTCAGACATCCAATCCTACATTTGCAGCCATTTTCTGTAAGCCACATTTTCATCTTTTCATTATGGGCAATGATGTAGTCAGAACGACTCAGACGACTTATCTCCTCTTTTGCTGACAGTTTCTTCCTTCTGAATGTACCTAAATCATGAATGAGTGTAATGGTTCTGGCATGTTTAAGTTTTGCAATCCTACAATATGTGGCATAGAATTTCTTAAACGGATATTGTATGATGAGAACATCATTTCGTTTCAGTTTTATCAGCAGATTTGCCACACTGAATAACTTGCGACAGAAAGTCTCGACTTTTCCTGAACCAATACCTTTGATAGCCAAGTCTTTGTACAAGGCATCGTGCATTAGTCTGTCGATGTCATTCTTAGCCTTATTTGTTGAATTAATTTGTATGTAGCAAATCATAAAAGTTTATTTTATAAAATCAGTTCCACGCAGAATTCTTTGCGTCTCTCTGCCTTCTCTGCAAAGTCTCAGCGCACATCACAGATGGGCGAGATTTTGTTAGAAGAGCAGGTCTGCAAAACTTGTTTTGTAAGAAATGCTCTGCTGACTAAATCGTACCAGCAAAGCTGGCTGAGACGCCTCTGCGTGAGATAAAAAGAATAAAATTTACGGGCATTTACGTTTAAAATCAAATATATACGAACTTAAGAAACTTAAAGTCTTATTTTAGTCCTTGAAGCAAGTTCTTCAACTTGTCACCAGATGAAGGACGAGGAGCATCATATATGAGCAATTTTCCATTTTTGTCATATATTAAGAAATGAGGAATACCTGATACGTTCAATTTATCACATAATTTACCATCCGCATTAATCCACTGATTTCCATGCATATTCAGTTGTTCCATTTTCTTGCGCCAAGGAGATTCTGATGAATCAGTAGAAATGCTCACAAACACAACGTCCTCGTTTGTGAGTTCTTTCTCCAAACTTTGCAAATGCGGTACTTCTTTGCAACATGGCACACACCATGATGCCCACAAATCTATATACACATATTTGCCTTTAAATTGACTAATTGAAACATCCTTGCCTGCTACGTCCTTCAATACTACGTTTGGAAAGTCTGCTCCTGGTGTTGCTGATATTCTTTCTTTAAAACTAGTGATATAATTATCTTCTATACCATATTTTTCTTTTGCTGTTACCAACATATCCAACCCCGACTGTGCGCCTGATGCATAATTGTAATTACGAATAAATCCATTTAATACGATTTTCTGGATACCTCGTCTAACTTCATTATTTGTATATTTCTCACTAATAAATTGTAGCCGTTCAAGCAAAGTTCCTTTTGGAAGACCTTGAGCCGCAGTACTCAGGGCAGACTGATGTAATAACGACATTGGTGAGTCTAATATCTCGGCTGGGTCTTTTATCATTAACTTATAATCAATCTGTCTTGTTGCGTCATTTGCACGTCGAAATACATTCACAGCCTCAACTTCTTCAAGATAAGCCCACACCTTCACATATTCCTTCACATTAGCATCTACTTCTTCGTTTGACTCAATTGCTTGAGACATTTTCTCGTATTTTGTCAACATATTTCTTAAATCATCATCCGACATCTTTTCAGCATTAGTCCACACTTCCTTACTTTGCTGATAATACAATGCATTAAACTCATATAACGCATCATTTGATGACTGTGACGCTCCGCTTTGTAGCTCCGTAAGTATAGTCAACTTAGGACATATTCCATTCATGTCTATTTTCAACTCATGTTTGCCACTATTCTTCAAAAACAAAGGCATAGAATATTGCGCACTGCCTGACACGCAGACCATATTATACATCCCTGTACTTGATGTCTTAATAGTTTGGTTGTAAAATCCTTTTGAGTCTTTAGCCATTTTATCATCAGAATCAGTATTAATACCTAGAGGATATATATAC
>JAGHSE010000308.1 GCA_018066015.1 Candidatus Colivivens equi | reverse complement strand
GTCGTAAAACCCATTGCGATCAAGCCGATTGCATAAGTTCGTAATATTATTGATGTTTCTAGTACGGATTTCGAATCGAACTTACCATGGCCAAATAATAACGATATGATATCCTCTGAGAAATAGGTCAGATATAAAGAGAATGGCACTAAGATACATAAAAGAACAGAAAAATAATTATGTAAAAAAGAATTCAAGGAATCCTTGTTATCTTTTGCAGATAATTCAGCAATATGTGGAAAAACTGCGACACTAACAGTAGTAGAAAATATGCCGTTAAATAAATTTATTACTTTTGTACCATAGTTCAAAAACGTAATAGCACCAACTGCAAGCGTAGAACAGAAAACTTTATCAATAACACTATTTAACTGTAATATTGCAGAGTTAAGGCACGCTACAGGGTATAATTTCAACAAAGAAACCACATCCTTACTAAAAATCTTTCTTCCAACCCTTAACTTTGCACTACTTCTCAAAAAGTAAAATTGTAACAGCATCGCCAGGATATAGCCTATTAATAAACTAATTGCTAATCCATTTATGTTACTTATCCCTCTATTTAATGCAAAAACTAAATATAAGAACGGAACGAAGAAGACTACAATTTCCTTAAACTGCGATTTACTGAAATTACTCTGTGCTTGTAAAATAGCAGAAGGAAACGTTGCCGCTGTGCCTAGCAGGAGAATAGGTGAGAGTATTTTCAGAATATAACTTGCGTAATTTGTCTTTATTTCGTCAAAGCCGGGTGCAAAGATATTGATTACAGTGTTGGAAAAGATAAAAAGCAACAAAGATGCTATTAATGATATGGCACCAAAAACGACTAGAAGATTACCAGTCAAAATTTCTGTTTCATTGATTAACCCCTTAACGGAAAGCCTCTTATATTCTGGCATAAATACCTTCCATATTCCTACTGACAACATAGGAGACAGTGCGAGGATAACACTGTCAGCTAAATAATAAGCATCGGTTTCAATGCTAGCACCGAATGTCGTTGCTATTAGAGATTCTACAAAGAACGATAGAGATTTTGCAACTAAGTAAAATACGCACAATACTATAGTACCATTAATAATTTTATTCGATGGCATAGTGAGTTATTACATTACTGTGTTATTTTCTTGTTTCTTGAAAAATGATAAAATAGCAATATTGGGTAAACCTTCAACCACATCATATTCTTCCAAAAAGCATAAGATTCTGATCTAAATAGCATATTGACAGATACTAAGACCATCATATAAATCATAATGTTTATTTCCTTTGTAGCTCTAAGTTTTTTTGCCCAATAGCCATATAAAGAATATATAAATATTACACCAAATATATGGAAATTAAGGTATGCCTCTAAAACGCATGAAAAACCACGACCACCACCAGCAGAAAAAACGTCATATTGGTAATTACGAACATACCAAGTTGACAGTGATTCTACACCCGTTACTGGCACAACGAGATTGAGTAAAGTATTAAAATATGATTTGCCATAAAGAAAAGATGTATTAGGATCTTTCAACACATCTCGACAAATCCTGTACCATGACAGAAACTCTCCATCATACTGCACTTCTATATTTTCAGTAAACAAACTTTTCCATATACCGAAAAGTGCAACACCTCCAAGTGAAAAAAAGAGAGAAGTTTGGTTGCTGATGATATTAAAATAATTAAGTATGAATAAAATAGGCAAAGCTATCGCTAACATTTCAGCACGTGACATTGAAATAATAGCCTCTGCCATAGAAAAGGAAAATGCCATCACAAAAATAAAAAAATTAATTTTATTCTTGTATTTCAGATATAAGTACAAACTGATCGCACCTATAATGGGAAATGTATGATTATAAAAAGTGAAGATGGTATAATCTGATCGCAATAACGATTGTTCTGCTCTTGATAAGAACAAATAGTTAAAAATACCTATTTTGACAAACAAGACGTAGTACGCCGATGCAAGGCTTATCAAAAAAAAAGCTATAAGGAAGCTATTGAATCTTTTGAGATTCAAATATTTTGATCCATTATAACTTGAATATCTCTTTACTCTCGTCAGATTATATGTGATATTAAAACTAATTATTCCGATATAAGACAATTCCATTGCCATATACGCGTATTGGTCAATAGGCACATTATCGATAACAGATTGTATAACTAGAAAGTTAGTGTAAAGAAATCCAAATACATTAAATATCACACCTATTGAAAATAGGCCTTCTTTGAAGATATTTTTAATTACATTATGGCCTATAAAAAATACAGAAAGTGCGAATTCGACATAATGTAAATTAAAGTAATCATAATTCAAGCCTAAATAACAAATCGATATAAAGGCCATTAGATAGAATGTAAAAAAAGAAAATCTATATTTAAACATTTTTTTATGCCACAGCAGTCTAATTAACGATATTATTAGTATCAAGAAAAAAAACGCAGCAGGACCTTAACCCCTGAAAAGAATAGTAAAAAAAGCGGCATGTGGTTTCCTGATTTGGTTATGATTAGTTAATTTTATTATTTCGTTTACACTGTCCAACTCCGCATTGAAAGAAAGACTGACATCTATTCTTTGATATTAAAGCGTATGGAAATTGTCTATCTGTCCGCGAAACATAGCCATCTGTAGTTCTTCCGAGATAGTTTCTATACTAGCAGATGCTTTATTTTCAATAGATCTACAGATTGTTGAGCATGGTGTCAATTGATACCATTATACTGGTTGAACTTATGTACATGATATTCTCCTTCTTGTACTAACGTTTTTTAGGTGTTTTCAAGAACAGGCTTGACCACTAGCAGAAATGAACCAAGAAGACCCGCTATCAATAATGATGTTTGTAGTCTTCTCGCCATCTGTAACCTCCAAATGGAAAGCATCTCCATGTTCAGCTTTGAACATGTGTAGTGTTGATTTTACTTTTGTTTCTGACATATTGTGTATAGCTTTCGAATTTTTGTGATTTTTAGTTAATGAACTTATCTTTTCTTAAATGAATGTCAAAAGTTTGTTGAGACACATAGTCTTGTAAACTTTATGAACTAATCATTTGTACGACCTGCAGAAACAAACTGCTATACATAAGCAAGTTGTGCGGAACTATGTTTGATGTATCTCCGAGCGTCGCTATACTCAAAACATATTTGAGAGTAATCGAGATATTTTTCCAAGTGTTTAAATGTTGCTAATCGCGCCTAAAGATGTCACGAGTGTAAACCTTATCCTCTACATTCCGAAGACACTCGTCGAAGCGGTTCGCAATGATTGCCTGACTCTGTGCCTTGAATGCTGTGAGGTCATTTACTACCTTACTACCAAAGAAGGTGTCGCCATCAGGAAGAGTTGGCTCGTAGATGATAACCTGTGCGCCTTTAGCCTTAACTCGTTTCATGATGCCCTGAATAGCTGATTGACGGAAGTTGTCAGAGTTTGCCTTCATAGTAAGACGATAAACTCCGATTACGACTTCTTTCTCTTTGTTAGACTCATACTGTCCATTCTCTGAATAATAGCCAGCCATCTTCAGCACCTGATCAGCAATGAAATCCTTACGGGTCTTGTTGCTTTCGACAATTGCGGTCATCATGTTCTGAGGTACGTCCTGATAGTTGGCAAGCAACTGCTTAGTGTCCTTAGGCAGACAGTAGCCTCCATAACCGAAGGAAGGATTATTGTAATGGGTACCGATACGAGGATCCAATCCGATACCGTTAATGATAGCCTGAGGGTCAAGTCCCTTCACCTCGGCATAGGTATCAAGCTCATTGAAATAAGAGACACGTAGAGCAAGATAGGTGTTAGCAAAAAGCTTGACAGCCTCTGCCTCTTTCATGCCCATGAAAAGGGTATCAATATTCTCTTTGATAGCACCTTCCTGAAGGAGGGCTGCAAAAGTCTTTGCGAACTCTTCTGCCTGTGGATTGCCAATTGCATTAATTGCCGCATTCTCTTCCTCCCACTTTCTTTCTTCACCAGCAGGAAGACTCTTTGGATAGCCGACGATGATACGCGAAGGATAAAGGTTGTCTTCAAGCGCCTTTGACTCGCGAAGGAACTCCGGAGAGAAAAGGAGGTTGAAATGCTTGCCCTTCAATGCTGGATTGGTCAAGAACTTTAGTGCATACTTCACATAAAGAGATCGGGTGTAACCTACTGGTATGGTTGACTTGATGACCATTACCGCATCTGGGTTGACACTCAGTACCAGATCAATTACGTCCTCAATATGATGAGTATCAAAGAAGTTCTTGACGGGGTCATAATTCGTAGGTGCTGCAATCACCACAAAGTCGGCATCCTTATAAGCAGATGCTCCATCAAGTGTTGCGGTCAGGTTCAACTGCTTCTCTGCAAAGTACTTCTCAATATATTCATCCTGAATCGGAGAGATTCGATTGTTAATCTTCTCAACTTTTTCGGGAATAACATCAACAGCGGTAACCTGATGTTTCTGCGCCAACAAAGTGGCAATACTCAAACCGACATAGCCAGTACCGGCTACTGCGATTTTCAAATCTGCAAAATCTTTCATAATGTCTTAACGCTAATTTCCGTTAATTATCCGCGAATTATTTATTAATTATTTCTTTATGTCGTACCTCTCGTATGCTTCTTAATAGGTGTCGAGGGAACCTATGTCGAATCGACCTGCGGACATTGGACATGTGTGCATTGTGGTGTTATCGCCCATGTTTTAGTAGCTACTAAGACACATAATGTAACAGGTCTGCTTAACAAGTACCATAATAGAGTGCGTACCATCGGGCGAAGGCTCTCAAACCTTCTCTGAGGGAGGTTGATGGCTTATATCCGAAGTCGGTTTCGAGGGCGGAAGTGTCAGCATAGGTGACAGGAACATCTCCAGCCTGCATTGGTACTAACTCCTTGTGTGCTTCGAAGTCGTAATCCTGTGGGAGTACCTTTGCGGCTATAAGCTCTTCCTGAAGTATTGTCAAGAAATCAAGGAGATTCTCCGGACTATTATTACCTATATTATATAC
>JAGHSE010000238.1 GCA_018066015.1 Candidatus Colivivens equi | reverse complement strand
ATATTATGTCGGCCAATAAAAGGTATGCTATCACCACCAAAGACTTGCATTATTTCATCTTCTGTAAGTTCTGACATTTTATCATTAAACGCCTTAACTTCCTCTTTTATTGCATTCAGTTCTTCTTTGGTTTTCATACCTCTTAACCCTCCATAATGATCAATCATAATTATTTTACGATACAGAACAGACTGTGGCTATTACATTAAAAACTTTGCAGTTCAATTCGACTGTACAAAACAAATAACAATCCTTTTTATTGCCCTAATACAAAACAAGGCACTCACATTTCTGTAAGTGCCTGTATAAGCTATTAGTTATCCTAAACTCCGGAGTCTAAAGTAATGCCAGTCCTTGGGTTTTGTAGTAGTCTGTAGAGTGAAGTGTTCTGCAGTCCAATCCGTTTTTGAAGTAGTTGTAGTAGGTTTCAATCTTCCATCTGTTTTTGTACAGTTCATAGATTTCTTTTGCTGTCTTGTCTTTCAGATTTGTCTGTAAAATGATTACTCCAAAAGTGTGTTGAATACTTTCAAATCTTTCCATTGTGTAAGCCGGATATTTACCTTCTTCTACTCTTAGTAAGAAGTCACTCTCAGACAGGGCTGCAAGGTTTACATCTCTGTACTTAATTACTCTGTGGCCATCTGTTGTCTTTGTCTCTGAATACTCAATAACAGTGTTCTTTCTGTTAGCTCTGTAGATGAATCTTCCATCAACATTTTGATTGTCCATGGCTGTTTGGAAATGTTTAGTCTGTGGTAGTGGCGGAACTATGTAATAGTTGTCTTGGGCAAACATCTTTACATTTCCAGTACTGTAGAATCCTGCATCCATTACAAACAATTTATCTTTAAACTCTGCACTTTCAAAAAAGTCACTTACACTTATCTTGTCTAAGTTTCCACCTTCGTAAATCTTGGATAGTAAAGGAGTTTCTGTGTTAATATCGTAGGCTGTCATTAGGTTAATCTGCCCATATCCAAGTTCCAGATACTTGTTTCCTTTCTCTGCTAAATCATTTTCTTCTGATGTACTCGGAATTGCATGCCCATCCAGTGCTACTTCTCCAGTAGAATTATTAATTAACATCTGCTGAAACTTCAGAACCGGGCCTTGCCTTCTTCCTAAATCATCGTACAGTTGTGCTACTGATCCATATCCCATTTTTAAGTTTGGGTATTTAATGCTTAAGTAACTCATGTCATAGTGTGTCTTAAGATCTCTCATGTATGTAAAATTGTTTACAAAATGTATCAGAGCAATGGTGTAAATTCTTCGTGCATCAACTGCATTAAAACAACTTTGTAATTTCTCAAGTACATCCTGACTGTTTGCAAGAGCAAGAGCATACTGTCCATACTCTAAGGTAAGAACATCTTCACTGTGAACATAGTGATCATTTGGAACAAAGCCACAGTCTTCTTTTATGCTTCCGATGAGCCTTCCCATCTTTTTATGTTGCTTTCCATTTACATCGGTTATGTTTGTGTATTCATAAACATAGTAGTTGCCTTTAATGACTTTAACCATTGTACCTTTTGGTTTTTGTTTACGAATATTTTCAGGAACAGCGTAAGAACCCATAGTAGCCTCCAAAGTACCTAACAAGTACCTATATATTACCACAAAAACGGTTCTTTTTGCAAGCAAAATCGCTATTTAAATACATTAAAATTAAGATTTTATGTTTCCGAGAATCCAAACGTACCTAAATTGACAAAATGACGTGATATATATATCGCTTATTTATCAACTCTAATTATTTTCTTCTCCCTTCATAATGTACCCAACTATATCCCTGATTATTGCCTTTCTTATCCCAGGTGGGCATGTAGGTCTTACCACTTCTTCATCAACGATCTTTGACACGTCTTGTAAGAGTCACCGAGGAATTTCAAATTTCGTTATTTTTTTAGGCTATTTTTTGAAAGGTCAAACTAATAAAGCCAGTCAGAAAAATCTATTATCTTGATTCCTTCATAATCATAATTACCAAAAGTTGTATTTGTAATAATCATTTTAGGATAGGCGTCTTTTATCTTCAGCAATGGCTTATATTCTCTTTCAAAAGTCTTTTCATCGGAGACATCTGCACATACTTGAATATATATTTTTTCATGTTGCCTTAATGCCACAAAATCTATCTCTCTTCCTTGTTCCTGTCAGGTATAAACTTCATAACCTCTTCTGAGTAGTACTATTCCAACTATATTCTCAAG
>JAGHSE010000342.1 GCA_018066015.1 Candidatus Colivivens equi | reverse complement strand
TTCAGTCACGATGCCCGCATCGCTGGCTTTGCCAGCTACGTCCTTATTTTGGGCTGAAGGCTCTCCCTTAGGACAACAATCTGCTAAAGAAAAATCTCAAAATCACCTAAAATGTAATTAATAGAACACCCCATAACAAGATGTGTAACTTATCATTTAGTACAAACTACACTTGAGTCATCAACTATAAGTAATACTATTGCATCCGTGAAATGCGAAATGGTAAACTAACTTTACGTTAAAATCTGTTTCATTTTTCACTTTTATTTATTATCTTTGCAGAATTATAATCGCAATTAATATCCAAACAAGATGAAACATTTTATGAAATTGGCTTTATGCCTCGCCCTGTGGGCAATGGGTGGTCTGGGTTTGATGGCTCAGAATCCTATTATTCGTAATCAGTTTTCTGCTGACCCTTCAGCATTGGTAGTGGGAGACCGCGTTTACGTCTTCCCTTCTCACGACATCCCTGCACCAGATGATTATGGTCGCAAGGATTGGTTCTGTATGGCTGATTATCACGTCTTCTCATCAGAAAATCTTACTGACTGGACAGACCACGGTAAGATTGTTGACCAGAAAGAGGTAGAATGGGTGAATGCAAAATCTTATTCAATGTGGGCACCAGACTGTAAACCTCACAATGGTAAATACTATTTTTATTTCCCTGCTCTTATGAAAGTAGGTGAAGGACAACGTTTCGGAGGTTACAGAGTAGGTGTTGCTACAGCCGACAAACCAGAGGGACCTTATACAACACTTCCAAAACCAATTGAAGGAGTTGGAGGTATTGACCCTTGTATTTTCGTTGACGATGATGGTCAGGGCTATCTAGTATGGCCTTCTAGAGGTTTTGTAATCTGCAAATTGAACGATGATTGGACTTCTCTCAGTAGTGAACGTCACACTGTAGAGGGAGTTCCAACAAAAGGTCTTACAGAAGGTCCTTACCTCTTCAAGCGTGGTGAATATTATTATATGACATTCCCTTGGGCACGTGAAAAGACTGAGGTTTTGGCATATTGTATGGCGAAGAATATATTTGGTCCATATGAATTCAAAGGTGTCTTCTTTGAAGAACATGCAAATGGATGTTGGACTAACCACCATTCAGTAATCAATTTCAAGGACCAGTGGTATATATTCTATCACTGCAACTATTATTCTCCAAGTTTCGACAAAAACCGTTCTGTATGTGCTGACTCACTCTTCTTCAATCCTGACGGCACAATTCAAATGGTTCGTCCTACACTCCGTGGTATAGGTGTTGCAAAAGCTGAATCACAACTTGAAATAGATCGTTACAGCACTATTTCAGGTGATGCATATATAGATTATCATGACACTCTCAACACATGGGCAGGATGGAAGACTATCTTCCCTAAAAATGGAGGCAAAGTTACATTCAATACAGTTGATTTTGGTAAGGGAGTCAAGAATCTTCAAGTTCGTGTTCGTGCACCAAAGGGCGGTACTATCACCGTGGGTGCAGGAAAAGCCCTCACTACTCTCACTCTGCCTGTTAAGTCGGATTGGACTGTAGTAAGCACAAAGGTAAAGAAATCACCAAAAGGCATTCAAAATCTTGAAGTAGTCCTTAAATCAGGTTCTGATGTTGAGATAGATTGGGTTTCATTCAATCAACCCCCTTTTGACAAAGGCGGTTTTGCTACAGGCAAATACCGCAACTATTTCCTTGAAATGGGATACACTCAAAAAGAGATAGACGAGAAATTACAATCAGTTTTCAACGACGTATTCTACGGACCTCATAAGTGTTATTTTGAAGTAGGAGACTCTCTTGGTTACATCTCAGATGTCAAGAATCACGATGTTCGCACCGAAGGTATGTCATACGGAATGATGATAGCCGTTCAGTTTGGTAAGAAAGATATTTTTGACAGACTTTGGCGTTGGAGCAAGAAATATATGCAAATGACAGAAGGTCCTGGTAAGGGATATTTTGCATGGAGTTGCCGTACTGATGGTTCTCGCAATGCAAATGGTCCTGCATCTGATGGAGAACTTTACTACATCACCTCACTTATATTTGCATCTAATCTTTGGGGCAACAACACAGGTATCAACTACCTTGCAGAAGCTCAAAACATTATCAATGAATCATTCAATAAAAAAGGCGTGCGCGGTTCTGGTCCGCTAATCGACCCAGAAACTCAACTCATCACTTTCGTTCCAGGAGCTAACTACACAGACCCTTCTTACCACCTTCCTGCTTTTTATGAAGTTTGGGCAAAATGGTTAGGTGATGGTCGTTCTGACTACTGGATGCAGTGTGCAGAAAAGAGCCGTGAATATCTCCACAAGAGTATCAACCCTAAAAACGGACTCAACCCAGACACAAACAACTACGATGGTTCTCAATCTAAAGGGTTCTTTGGCTCACCTGGTTTCCGCTTTGACTCTTGGCGCGTACCTATGAATATAGCACTTGATTATTCTTGGTCATGTGCCGATAAGGATTGGCAACAAAACTACGGTAACACATTCCAGAACTTCCTTTATGCTCAAGGCGTTGACAAGTTTGTAGATCAATATAATTTTGACGGGACACTCCCTACTCGTCCTATGCGAGCTGGCAATTTCCCTCCAGCACTCCGCCACTGCATAGGAATCGTTGCCACTTCAGCTGCTGTTTCTCTTGTCTGCAATCACTCTAAGAGTCGTGAATTTGTTCAGCAATTGTGGGATTCTAAACTTGAACCACTACCTGACGGATTCTTTGACGAATATTACGATAGCCTACTTCGTCTTTTTGCTTTCATGCATCTAAGTGGAAACTACCGTGTTATAGGAAAATAATTTATTAACTTTAATAAAATAAACATGAACAAATTAAGATTATTTGCCGTTGCTCTTAGTATTTGGGCATTTGGCGTAATTGGAGCACAAGCTCAACTTGAGAATTATTTCGCACCAGCTTCTGCTAAGGTCATGACTCCTGATCAAGATGGATTTATCCGTCGTTGGATGTTGTTGGAGCCTTTCAAAAAGCAGAACCGCTCAAACACAGTCTTTGTTGATAGCTACATTCGTGAAGCATTCGCTACTAACGCACCTGCTTTTAATGCTTTCCCTACAAATGGTGAAAAAGTTAAGATTGCAGATCAGGAGCTCACATGGCATGCAATGGATAGCAAACTCTTCAACGTAAAGTTGTTCCGTTTCGCTTCTGAAAACAAGTGGACTTATTATGGCATTATCTTTTGGGCAACTACAATCATTAATTGCGACGAAGACATCAAGAACGTACGTATGGCTGTAGGTTCAAACTCTGCTTCAATGTGGTGGCTCAATGGCGAAGAAGCTGTTATTCTTTCTGGTGACCGTCGTATGGTTAAGGACGACTGCACATCTGGTCGTCTCACTCTCAAGAAAGGTCAAAACATCATCCGTGGTGCTGTCATTAATGGTCCAGGTATGAGTGATTTCTGTCTGCGTTTCCTCCACGAGGATCGTACTCCAGTTAAGAATGTTACAATCAGCGTAGTAAAGTAGTTCATAAATAATAATTATAACATA
>JAGHSE010000260.1 GCA_018066015.1 Candidatus Colivivens equi | reverse complement strand
TTTGTCTTCCTCCTTCGCACCTCGGCAATGCCAAGCAAGCTTGCAATTGCTCTCGGTTTGTCGTCGGTTGAGGTTTGTTCCGAGCAGATTGCTATGCAGGAGCCCACGCCCCGATGCAGCCTGAAAGGCTAATCTGTTCATAGCCCAGGGCAAGCGGAGCGACACCCTGAGTACCGAAACAAAACCAAAAGGGCTGAAAAGAACGATATCACCCATATTTGAAAAATTATTACTTATTCGGTGAATTTATAGAACCCACCTTAAGTTTCACAGTCTATCATTGTCTGTAATTTTGACATTACGGGAGGTATTAATTGAAACGAGAAATAAGAGGCAAAAAGAGAAACTCGCTGATGATAGATGCAAAAGTACAAAATAAAATTTTATTTTCGTTATTTTTTCATTTATTTTTTGTTACTTTGCACCATACTTTAAACTAATTATTTATGCAACAACATTTTTTCAAGTCATTCAGACTATTTTCATGCAATTCTGCACAATCAAAACCTTACTGGTTCGTTATGGTTATATTTATGGTTTCTTTGTTGTTTTTCCACACTGAGACAATTAGTTCACAAGGTTATCGTAACCCAATAATCAATGCGGATGCACCAGACAATACCATTTGCAGAGTAGGCGACACTTACTATATGATATCAACAACTATGCATCTCATGCCAGGAGCGCCAATGATGAAGAGTAAAGACTTGAAGCATTGGGAAACTGTCAGTTATGTATTCGACCGCATAGATGACGGCGACAGATATAATTTAATAGACAAAAAGACAGTATATGGTCAAGGACAATGGGCAACTAGTTTACGCTATTACTTTGGTAAATTTTATGCTTGGTTTACCACCAACGGAGAACCTTATCAAGGATTTCTCTACACAGCAGACAAAGCAGAAGGACCTTGGAAACTGGTGAGTCGCCCTCCACATTTTCACGATAGTAGTTTCTTTATTGATGATGATGGTCGTGTGTATATGTTCTACGGGACTGGTGAAGCAGTAGAATTGACACGTGGCATACTTGATGAAACAGGAAAGACATGGGGCAAGGAAGCAATATTGCGCAAATTCACTACTCCAGTGCGTGACGGAATTGAAAATGGACTTCTTGAAGGTAACAATATGATGAAAATCAATGATAAGTATTACTTGCTTATGATATCCTGGCCTCGTGGAGGCGTGCGCCGTGAGGTATGTTATCGAGCTGAGAGCGTGGATGGTCCCTGGGAAAAGAAGGTCATTCTTGATAATGCCCTACCTCCATTCAATGGTGGCGGTGTAGCACAAGGTGGCATAGTAGATTCTCCGGACGGAAAATGGTATGGCATTTTCTTCCAAGACAGAAATGGCGTAGGACGCACTCCTTGTCTTGTTCCTTGTAGGTGGGAAGATGGATGGCCTATTCTTGGTGACGACAACGGAAAAGTTTGCGATGACCTCTCTGTAAAATATATTCATCAGATAGGTATTCTCGGCAATGATGAATTCTCAGATGAAAAACTATCTCTTTACTGGGAATGGAACCACAATCCTATTGATGATGCATGGAGTTTGGCTGAACGTCCCGGATATCTTAGATTAAAGACCAACCGTGTGGTAGAAAACCTCTATCTTGCTCCTAACACAATAACTCAACGTATTGAAGGCCCTAAGAGCATAGGTACAGTGTGTCTTGACATTAGCAAGATGCAAGATGGCGACAAATGCGGACTGTCGGCATTCTGTGGTAAAAGTGGCGTCCTCTGCATCAGCAAGGTTGGTAAAAAAACAATCCTTACCATTGAAGAACAAAATATGAAATTAGACCGTCAACACAGAGTTGATCAAGTCATTGTGGATAAGAAAGGTGAAGTCGTAATTTCTAATATCAAAAGACCAATCTATCTGCGTGTGTATGCTGATGTGACGGACGGAAAGGATATTGCGACATTTGCATACAGCCTTGATGGCAAACGATTTATATCATTTGATTATGAACTAAAAATGCGCTTTGATACAAGCACATTCTTTATGGGAACTAAGTTTGCTATCTTCAATTATGCAACCAAACAGGAAGGCGGTTTCATAGATGTTGATTGGTTCCACTTTGATCACGAGGGATAAAATGGCGCTATTGCGAC
The DNA here is from genome assembly GCA_018066015.1 of Candidatus Colivivens equi. GTDB lineage: Bacteria > Bacteroidota > Bacteroidia > Bacteroidales > Bacteroidaceae > Colivivens > Colivivens equi. The sequence continues at coordinate 4,353 of JAGHSE010000260.1, read as the reverse complement.
AACGGCAACACTTTTACGAAGCTAGACTGATGTTGTGGGTTAGTGCTAATTTGCGAAGATTCATCAAAGCATAACGCATTCTTCCCAGTGCGGTATTGATACTTACTCCTGTAATGTCAGCAATGTCCTTGAAGGATAATTCTTGATAAAAGCGCATTAACACCACTTCTCTCTGTGACTCTGGAAGAAGAGCTATCAAAGACTTGATTTCACGAAGTCTTTGTGCATCAATCATTTCTGTCTCAATATTGGCATTTGAGACAAGGGATGAATCGTTGAGAATGTCATTGTCATTCTCATCTTCGGTGTCGTAAGATACCGAGTTTTCAGTTTTTTTAGTTCTAAAATGGTCAATAATAATATTATGAGCAATGCACATAACCCATGAACCAAATTTGCCATTCTCTGTGTAATGACCAGAACGAATAGTTGTGATTACACGAATGAAAACATCCTGAAACAAATCTTGTGCCAGTTCGTTGTCTTTAACTGTATATGATATATAAGAAAATACCTTGCTTTCGTACCTATTTAATAAAGTGTCGAATGCCTCATTATCACCCTTCATATACATATTCACCAATTTATCATCGGTAAATGTTAAAAAATTAACCATTAAGCTATTATTTTATTGTTTATTTAGCGTAATGTTTTCTCTATAGGCAATAATGTTTTACGTTCATTTTTTTATTATCGGTCGCAAAGGTAAGAAAATAAAACGACAACGACAACGTCAAAGACAACTTTTTTTACTTTTTCTCCTTTAGGGGTGTTCTATTAATTACATTTTAGGTGATTTTGACTTTTTTCTTTAGCAGGTTGTTGCCCTAAAGGAGAGCCTTCAGCCCAAAATAAGGGCGTAGCTGGCAAAGCCAGCGATGCGAGCATCGTGACTGAATGAAGAACAGCAAGATGCAAAGAAAAAGCCAAAAACATCAAAATAGCAATAACACCCATAGTTCGTTAATTATTTATTTCAGCGGGGAATTAATAGAACACCCCTTATATTAGTTGAACATATATCTGATACCGAAAGAAGCATACCAGCACTGTCCGACAGCGTGGCTTGGTACGAATGTCTTTGTATCTGCATTGATAGAAACAGGGGTTGAGAATGTAGGATATCCCTGTGCATCTACTCCTTCGTATTTAAGAATACGAGGGTCGGAACCAATTTCTGGGTTGAGATATTTACTTACTCCCCAACTTGAATTGAAGAGGTTGAGAACATTCTTAATATCAAAACTGAGTTGGAGTGTATTCTTCGTGTTGCCAATGTTGAGATTAAAATCGTGTTTGAAACTCAAGTCAACACGATGTACCCAAGGTGAATAAAGACTGTATGCCTCGGCATATTCACCCTGGTGGTTGCTGAGATAGTCATCATTGTGGACATATCCCATGAAACGGTCACGGTCATCGTTTGAAACAAAACGGAATTGGCCTTCTTCTACTTCTCTATCTGTAGGGATATAAAGTGCGTCGTAGTTGTAACCATCACTATTCATATCGTTTGCCATCATATAAGAATAGTTGCTGCCGCCACGCCATGCTTCATAAACAATGCCATAGTGGTTGTTGCTCTTGTCGTGGAGAGTTGCAGATGCAACAAAACGATCTGGAGTAACATATTGTGAGTTGTGCAGTCCAACAAGGTTTGGTCCTTCAATAGAAGGGATGTAAGTGAATGCAGCAGAAGCATCAGACCCTGGCATACCAGTGAGTTCTTTGTTGGCTACATGAGTGTAAGCAGCCATGAGACTAACCCATTCAGCTGGTTGTGCGTTAACAGTGACGTTTGCAGACCAACCATATCCCTTGCTTGTATTTGTAAGAACAAATGCTTGTGGGTTCTTGCGATAACCAACAGGATAGATAGGGCGGTTGTCTGCACCGTGGAAACGAGCAAACCCTCCTGCAGAAGGGATTGACCAGTCTGATATACGTGCGGCATTGATATTTTTGTTGAAGATAAACTCACCAGTCACAGTAAGAGGGAAATCAACAGGGAACTGATAGTCAACAGCTATTGTAGTCTTCCATACTTGTGGCATCTTGAAGTTAGAAGCAATAGCATTGATTGTAGATTGTTTTGAACCATCCTCAGGTTTGATGTCAGAAGGATAACCAAGTCCCTGAACTTTCTCAATGAGAGCTTCTTTAGAAGGATACTTACCTGCGTCCATACCCAAATTAGTAGCAAACTGTGACTTAAATTCGTCGTTAGTTGTAGTGATACGTGACTTCACCATACCTGAGTTAGTAGGCATATTAGTGAAGAATACGAGAGGGAGGCGTCCTGAGAAGAGCCCCGTACCTCCACGAACTTTCAATTTGTGATTACCAAATACATCCCAAGAAAAACCTACACGAGGAGAAATCGTGAGCGTATTGTCAGGCCAGTGACCAGTGTCAACATGACGTCCGTCATAATCAATGTTGTAAATGGCATTGTTGCGCATAATATCATCGTTGTTGAAGAACATACCATCGAAACGAATGCCGTAAGTGAGTTTGAGGTTGTCGAGAATATTCCAGTCATCTTGAGCATAGAAACCAAGAGTGTTGTACTGAACACGTGCTGCAGCGTCTGGATTCGATTCGTATGCATAGTCAAGTGCAACTACATCAGGAGTAGCCCCTACAGGTGCAACCTGTGAGTGTGACATGGGGTCCCAACCAATGTTGTTGTAGAAGTCGTCTAATGATTTGAAACGGAAATATCCTGTACCGTTACGCATATAAACATTGTCAGCCATCTGGTGTTCGAAACGTACGCCAGCAAGTATTTTGTGTTTGCCAAGGTCGTAGTTGATGTCGTCCTTGATATTCCAGATGGTGTTGTGTACAGCATTGTCGTAAGTGAAGAGTTCGTAACCCAAACACATGTAGTTTTGGTTGTCTTGCAGGATTTCAATGAAAGGAAATTCACTTGACTTAGAATCACGAACATCGTCGAGTTTTGAATATGTAGCAAGTAACTGGTTTGAAATCTTATCGTTGATACGGCTGTTCAAATCGAGCGAGAATGAGTGAACGAGATTGTCCATTGCATACATCGCATTTGCGAAAGTCATTGAATACTGTGAGGTACGTGCACCTGACATACGAGTTCCACCATCCATTGATGTTGCACTAGGTGGATTCCACAGTCTGTTCTTTGTATAGTTGTAACGGAGTGCAAGGTGATGGTTGTCAGTGATATTCCAATCCAAACGAGCAAGAATCTTGTAGTTGCTCTCGTCAGCAGGGAAACTTGTCCAGGAACCAGTTTTGTATCCGTAAATAGCATCTACTGCATTTGATACTTCTTCAAGGTCAGAGTTCTTTGTACGCGAGATGTAGTTTTCAGCATCGGCTACTCCGTCTTCTGACCCTCTCCAACGGTTGGCAATTGTCGGAGTTTTTGTTATTTCACCATTTGCAAAGAAGAATAACTTGTTCTTGATGATAGGACCCCCGAGTGTGAATCCGTAAGTAGTGTTGCGGTCTTTCTCACGTGCACCAGCAATCTGTTCGTGCTCTACTGCATCACCACGCATATTTTCGTTTCTATGATATATATATGCAGAACCCTTGAATGTATTTGTACCTGATTTTGTAATAGCGTTCACTCCACCACCAATGAAATTTGTTTGGCGAACATCAAACGGAGATATTACAACTTGCATTTCCTGAATAGCGTCAATTGAGATAGGGTTTCCACCACCAGGAAGATTTGAACTCAAACCAAAATTGTTGTTAAAGTTTGCACCGTCAACAGTAAAGTTTGCTGTACGTCCGTCAGTCCCGACAAAACTCATTCCGTTGCCTCCATAAGGAGAAAGGCGTGTGTAGTCGGTGATGCTACGGCTGACTGTCGGCATATTGACAATCTGACTACTGCTAATGTTAGTTGCAGCACCAGTCTTTGTTCCGGCAAACTTTGAAGCAATGCCGCTAACTACTACTTCCGAGATTTTCTGAACGTCAGTAGTAAGTTGTACGTTGAGTTCGTAAGGAGTTCCGAGTGAGAGAATGACATTGTCAAAGGTTCTCGTCTGAAAACCAACATAAGAGATTGTTACCTTGTAAGGCCCTCCGACACGCATACCCGAGATGGCGTAGCGACCCTTAGCGTTGGTAACTGTGGCATAGCGTGTACCTGATGGTTCATGCACTGCCTGAACTGTTGCTCCAATAGCCTCTTCGTTGTCCATAGTGACCATACCTTCAAGGCTAGATGTGGTAACCTGAGCATTTGCTATTAAAGCTATGCAACAGATCACCATAAAGGAAAGTAATCTTTTAAGCATTGATTTTAAAATTAAAAAATTAAACAATCTTTTTAAAGACGACACAAAGGTATAAAAA
>JAGHSE010000064.1 GCA_018066015.1 Candidatus Colivivens equi | reverse complement strand
GTATACCTATATTTTTCATATTCTATTACATTATGAAAGTAGAACTTGGAATCAAGATGGCATCAAGTGTAGTCGCTGTTTGTACCTGTACTGCAAAGTATCAGGAGAGAAATTGCGGCATTTTGTACCGTTCATAAAAAAGCCATTATTTACATAGGGGATCAATTCTAGTATCCCCTATGTAATATAAACAACTAGAATAATCATAATCAGAGAACATCAATATGAAATTAGCCAAGGATTTCTCTACTTCTATCAGCTCGTTTGTCAATGAAGTTCGGACTGATGCATTAGGCAATATTATTGCACACAAGCATGGTTCAGGAAAACGTATTATGCTGATTGCTCACCAAGATGTTGTGAGTCTTATGATTACTCACATTGATGATAACGGTTTTCTTTATATAAAATCTGCGGGTGGTATTGATATTTCTTTGCTTCCTGCGAGAAAAGTCGTGATACTTCATGGTGAGAATTCTATCACTGGTATTATTGGCAAGAAGCCTATTCATCTGATGAAAGATGATCAGATTGGCAAGATATCTTTGGATAATCTATGGATAGACATTGGCGCAAAGAGCAAAGCAGAAGCTAAAGATTTGGTATCCATAGGAGACTACGCTTATTTTTGTTCTGAGTTCGAGAATCTACCGAACGATCTAATAACAGGATCGTACTTTGACGATCAAGTAGGATTGAATGTGCTAATGAGAGTGGCAGAACAAATTGCAACAGAAGCTGTGCCATGGGATATTTATTTTGTCGCATCTAATTATGAAGAAATCGGAATGCGAGGTGCTACAGTCGCGGCCCAATCTATTCAACCCGATGTTTGTATTTGCATTGATGTTACTCATGCAACGGATTATCCAACAATGAATGTAATTTCTGATGGAGATATAAAGTTGGGAGATGGCTGTGTATTAGCAAAGGGTCCAAATATTTATTCCAATTTGTTTTCATCGTTGGAAAAAACTGCACTTTTACATCAGATTAAGTATCAAATAGAAGTTTGTACTTATCCTACAGGAACTGATGCTAATGTAATTCAACTATCTGGACAGGGGGTAAAAACCGCAGTCGTTTCTATTCCTTGTAGGTACATGCATACTCCATATGAGGTCTGTTCGACAAAGGATATAGAATGTGCAATTCATATACTCTACGAATTCATTTGTGAAGCAAATTTTGATTATGGGAACTATAGGAATTGATTGGAATTTTGAAGGGTATCAAAAAGAAGCTCATTTCTTTCTGTGTGGTGCATTTGAATCATTCTATTTTATAAGCGATTTTCTAAAGAGTCTTACCAAGTTTCCATTCATGCTAAAAGATAATGTCATTATAGATAGTGTGTTTGGATCCCCAACTTGTATTTGGAATGGGGGACGCACAATATCTGATGTCTATTATAATAAGCCGCAGCTACAAACTATTCATGATACTTATGCTGATCTTGGTATCAAAGTAAGATTCATTTTTACTAACCCTTTGTTGAATGAGCATGATTTGCATGATAGATATTGCAACCTGCTTATGTCTGTTTTTCAAGATCTTTCGCCGGAAGTCGTGGTCAATTCTCTACTATTGGAAGATTATATAAGAGATAATTATCCTTTAGTTACATTTGTTAGTTCGACAACTAAACGCCTTCGTACAAAGGAAAAGCAGTTAAGTCACTATGTTTGCAGGCCGAAACCGGCAAACGGTTAGACAATAAAGATAGAGGACGCTCTTAGGGGCTTTGCGCCCCTGCCGCTAAGGCAAACTCCGCAGTGTTTTTCATAGTGGAGTTTGC
>JAGHSE010000188.1 GCA_018066015.1 Candidatus Colivivens equi | reverse complement strand
TTGTTGCACATTTTAAAAATCCAGCAATGCCAAGTGTGGCAATGACAGCAGATGCAGCCATTAAGATTTCATCAGCAAGACCAGAATTTGCTTCAACAGATACCTTCCTGGAAATGATTGGCTTTTCACAGGCAGATATAAGAAGAATCAAAGGCCAGGAGCAAAGAGTGAGAGGTCAACAGATATTGCTTGAGGTAGAGGAAGAAGAATAATGCAGATTTCAACCAATGATTGGAAGAACTACATAGATAGATTGTCAAAGCTCAACCAGAAAGCAGCCTCAGAAATGCAAAAGTATGTGGCTGCAAATGGCTTTGCAGATACAGATGCATTGATTGATTTTTGTTATGCCATGGTGACAAAGTATGGTGAAGGTTCAGCTGAACTTGCTTGTCAGATGTATGATGCAATGGCAGAGATGGCAAATGCCGCAGTTGATGCAGCAGTACCAGCTGCAACTGCAACGTATGCAGAGACAGCAAGAGCGGTTCAAGGGTCATTGCTTCAATCACCAACAGGTCAAAAGTTGCCACAGATTGCCAATAGACTTGTAAAGCAAGCAGCAGCCGATACCACAGTTCAAAATGCATTAAGAGATCGTGCTGAATGGGCTTGGATTCCAAGCGGTAGTGAGACATGTGGGTTTTGCATTACATTAGCATCTAATGGCTGGCAAAAAGCTTCAAGAAATATGTTAAAAGGAAACCACGCGACACATATCCATGCAAATTGTGATTGTATGTTTGCAATCAGATTTTCAAAAAATGACAGTGTAAAAGGATATGAACCAGATTATTACAAGAAGCTTTATGATGAAGCTTCCGGCGGTTCCTCAAGTGAAAAGGTAAAGGCTTTAAGGAGACAGCTCGAAGATAGAGACAAAATCAACGCACAAAAAAGAGCTGCATATGCAAAAAGAAATGAAAATGAGTCAATTATTACAAGAAATAGAGCAAAGCGCATAAATAGTATAGAAGATTTGAGGAAAATCAGTAATAGTGCTATAATAGATATGCAAAATCATGATGAAATAAAAGAATATTTTGCACAAAAAGGCATCATTATTGAAGGCTTTGAAAAGAAGGATTTATTTGAAGTTAAAGCAGTTTTTGCTGGTGTTGATGATGGTATTGAATTAATGCCGGAAGCTGAAAAGATGATTAAAAGTATCACATATAATCCTAAACAAAAAGCTATGGGGAAAATGTCCTCAAATGGAAAGATGCAAATTGGAAAATCTGGCTTAAAAGATTATGGCACAGGTGTACATGAAACCGCACATGCATTTGATTTTGTTATGTCAGATACAAATAGCTCTTTTTCAGATTTAATAATAGAAAATGCTAGAAAGTCTTTAAAACTTAGAAGCAACTCAAGGGAATATTTAAATTTAAGGGTTAGCATATGTGGAGATATCGCAGAAGCAAAAAAGAATTATGAGGTTTTTGCCTATGCTGTCGAAACAGAGCTAGGTGGAGTTGAAAATAAACTTGCAAAAGCTATTGTAAATGAATTGAGGAAATGATTATGAGGCAAACATATCCAAAAAATATTCAAATGGAATCCGATAGATTAACGAACCTATTGTTAAGCTCTAACGAGGGAGATATTGATTTAGAGGCTTTTATTGAAGAAAACGCATCAGCAGAATATAAAGCATTTATGAAGAAAAAAGAATTGATGGATAAAGAATTGTTTGCTCAAGGAGTAATTGAAAACTAAAATGGCAAAAGATGATTATTTTGTAATAGTATATAAAATCCTTGCATATATGTATATGCAACTAAAAAATGGTGAAAAAATAGATCCTGCAATGCTTATGTATGACGGCACATTGTTCCAAATAAATAGAACATATTGGGTATATATTTTTGACAACATGGTTAGACAAGGTTTTATTGAAGGATTGACCAATGTAAAAGCTGGTGAAGGTTATTACATAAAAGAGCAATTAGCAGATTGTGTTATAACTCCAAAAGGAATTGAATATTTATGTGATAACTCATTGGCAGAAAAAGCCAAGCAATTCTTAAAAGATATAAAAGAAATGACACCATTTATATAACAATAATATTGATTTAAAGCATCTACTTATGTAGGTGCTTTTTATTGCAAAAAATCAGCATCCGCTAAGGGTGCTATTTTTATGCCAACTCATGGCTTAAATGAGGGATAAATCACTCAACCATATGGAGGGAAATAATATGGCAGAAACTGTTATGGAACAGGGAAACGGAACTGCATCCGAAGATATGCAGGAAAATAAGACCTTCACTCAGGAGGAAGTTGACAACATAGTGTCAAGCCGCCTCAAAAGAGAAGGCGCAAAGTATGCGGATTATGAAGAACTCAAGGCCAAGGCTTCTAAGTTTGACGAAATGGAAGAAGCCAACAAATCAGAGTTGCAAAAAGCAAATGAAAAAGCTGCAGCACTACAGAAACAGCTTGATGATATGACAAAGGCTACAGAGCTAAGCAATCTCCGCAACAAGGTATCAACAGATACAGGAGTGCCAGTTGCACTTTTGACAGCTGATACTGAAGATGAGTGCAAGGCACAGGCTGAGGCAATCTTGGCATTTGCAAGCACACAGAAACCAAGTTATCCATCAGTTAAAGATGGTGGTGAGGTTCACAATATTTCAACTAATAAATCAAATGGCCAACTCTTTGGAGAATGGCTAAATGAACAACTAAATTCTTAGGAGGATTATTAAAATGGCAGATTTAAACAGAAGCGCATTTTTACCAGCACAGATATCTAAGGATATCATCCAGCAGACACAGACAGCATCAGCAGTTATGGCTCTTGCTAGACAGGTATCACTTCCAGGAACAGGTGTTGCTATTCCTGTAATCACAGGTGATCCAACAGCTGAGTGGGTAGCAGAGACAGGCAAGAAGCCAGTTTCAAACTCAGAAGTTTCTTCAAAGCTTCTTAGACCTTACAAGATTGCTGTTATTGAGACAGTATCAAAGGAGCTTGTAAGAGATGCAGATGCTCTTTATGCAGCACTTGCTCAGAGACTTCCAAATGCACTTGCAAAGGCATTTGATAACACAGTAATCGGTGGAACAGCTGCACCTGGTTCAGATTTTGATACATTTGCAACAGCAACAGCACAGGATATCTCAACAGGTACTTATGCAGCACTTGTTGCAGCAGATGGTGATGTTACAGCTCATGGCGGTATTGTAAACGGATTTGCAATTGCTCCACAGGGTAGATCAATTCTTCTTGGTGCAGTTGATGGTGATGGTAGACCACTTTTCATCAATAATGCAGCAGAGGGCGCTGTGCCTGTAATCCTTGGTGCTAAGACAGTAATGTCAAAGGGCCTTTATAAGGCAGATGCATCTGGAAACATTGTTGGTGTTGTAGGTGATTGGTCACAGGCTGTTTATGGTACTGTTGAGGGCATCCAGATTTCAGTATCAGACCAGGCAACACTTGATATTGGTGGCGGCAATACAATCAACCTCTGGCAGCAGAACATGGTTGCTATTCGTGCTGAGATGGAGATTGGTTTCAGAGCTAATACTGATGTATTCAACCTTCTCACAGATTAATCATGAGAGTTGCATTCATCAACGCTCTTGGTGGAAAGATGCTTGTTGACGAAAGCAGAGTAGAAGAATATAAAGCGGCTGGCTATATGCTGGCCGCTGATGTTGTTGATTCAACTGCTATTGAAGTCAATGAGACAGAAGAGAAGCCAAAAGCAACAACCAAAAGAAAAGCAACCAAGAAAAAAGAGGTATAAAAATGACATACGCAACTATAGATGATATCAGAGCAAGGTATCCAGCATCATTTGATGAAGATGTGGCAGCTGCGCTTTTGGAAGATGCAGCAGTGACTATTGATGCTTATAATGCCAGTGCTTCCGAAGAAGTCAAAAAAGTAATCTCATGCAGGATGGTCATAAGAACTCTTGCTGCATCTGGTGATGCTGATATGCCTATAGGAGCAACACAGGGAACAATGTCAGCGCTTGGCTACAGTCAGACATGGACTATTTCAAACGGGGCATCCGGGGAGTTATATCTAAGCAAATTAGATAAAAAGCTTCTTGGAGTATCCAATAGAATTGGTTCACATAGTCCGTTGGAGGATATGACATGATTAAAGGTGAAACAGTTGTACTTGTTAATAGAGTTGAGACAGGACATGATCCATTTGGTGCGCCAACATTTACAGAAGAGCTTATTGAGATTAAGAATGTAATTGTAGGCAATCCATCAACAGATGACCAAGTTGCAGAACTAAATTTGACAGGTAAAAAAATAGCTTTTGTTTTGGGCATTCCTAAAGGAGATCAAAACGACTGGAAGGATAAAAATGTATTAATAAGAGGGGAAAGGTATAGAACCTATGGATTCCCTTTGACCCAGACAGAGGCTAATGTTCCAGGGAAATGGAACACTCAGGTGAAGGTGGAACGATATGAATGATGTCAAGATTGAACTTGATAGCGCAGGAATAATGCAGTTATTGTCTTCAAATGAAGTACAGTCATTTGTGACTAATATAGCTAATGACTGCGTTAGCTCTTGCTCGGGCAAGTATGAAGTTCAAAGTACTGTCAAAAGCGGCAGAGCAGTGGCAAATATTAAAACTGCAGACAAAGAGACATATTATAAAAACCTTAAAACCAATGAGCTTATAAAAGCAACTGGACCAAACAAGCGCAGTAGATAGGAGCAGAGATGATAGAATTAACAGTTCTTAATTATCTAAAGTCAGTCGTGTCTGTTCCAGTTTTAATGGAAATACCGACTGACAACAATGTGGCAGAGTTCATTCTTCTTGAGAAGACTGGATCAAGCCAGACTAACCACATAAATTCAAGTGTATTTGTGATTCAAAGCTACTCAGATACGCTTTTTGGAGCTGCTTCTTTGAACGAAGAGGTAAAAAAAGCAATGTTGGGTGATGGAACCACTAACTATGGAATAACAGCCCAAACAGACATAAGTAAATGCTCACTGAATGGTGACTACAACTACACAGATCAATCAACCAAGTCATATCGTTATCAAGCGGTATTTGACTTGGTTTTTTAATTTAAGGAGGAAATGAACATGGCAGCAGATGCAACAAAGGTTTCAACTGGTAAGGCCGCTGTTGGAGGTGCAATGTTTAGAGCACCACTTGGAACAGCCCTTCCTGAAAGCTCAGCTGCAGTATTAGATACTGCATTCAAGTCCCTGGGTTATATCTCAGAAGATGGATTGACTAACAGCAATTCACCTGAATCTGACGAAATCAAAGCTTGGGGCGGTGATACTGTTCTGGCTATGCAGACAGCAAAGCCAGATACTTTTGGATTCACTCTCATTGAGTCACTTAATGAGGACGTGCTCAAGTCGGTATATGGCAATTCTAACGTTACAGTTGGAGAAGATGGAGAAATCAAAGTTTCAGCAAACTCTTCTGATCAGGAGGATGCTTCTTGGGTTGTAGATATGATTATCAAAGGCGGCAAGAAGAAGAGAATTGTAATCCCTAATGCAAAGATTACCGAAATCGGTGACATTGTATACAAGGATGATGAGGCAATTGGTTACGAAGTAACAATCACTGCAGTTCCTGACGAAGCAGGCAACACTCACTATGAGTACATTAAGTAAGAGGTAAAAATATGATTAAAGGCACAACTTCATCTGGTTTTGAATATGAAATCAATGAGAACATTAAAAAGGATTGGAGATTCATCCAAAAGTTGACAAGACTTAAGGAATTAGAAGACTCTGATTCTAAAGAGATTGATTTCATCAACATAATGGCAGATATTGAAGCCCTTATCTTTGCGGACAAAGGCAAGGCTTTTGAAAAGCACATTGCAAGCAAAAATGATGGCATTGTTCAGGTTGATGTAATCCTTAAAGAATTACTAGAGATTATTAAGAGTGATGCAACAAAAAACTCTTAATCCTCGCCAATATGATTGCATTAGATGAAGAAGCCTTGGAATGTGATTTGGCTGAGACTTATCACATCTATGATTATAGAGCGCTTGATCCTGATAGGACAGCGCTCTTTTCTATTGGATTGAGGGAAAATTCAAGAATAAAAATGAAACTTAGCGGACAAAAATATCCGCTTGAAACAATATTGCTTGCGTGCGCAGTTGATAGATTAAGTCTTTTGGTGTGGAGCAAATCTAAAGATGCAGAAAAAGGCAGAAATAGACCAAAACTGCTCGTTGAGAGCCTAATACACCAAGAAAAAGAACGCGATCATCTTGTATTTGAATCTGCAGAAGCCTTTGAACAAGCAATGGAAGAAATAAATAGGAGGTTTTAAGTTATGCCAACACAAATTGCTGAAGCATATGTACAAATTAAACCTTCGGCTAAAGGAATTAAAAACGAATTAAAAGCCCAGATGGGTGGAGATATTGAAAGCGCAGGAAATGAAGCTGGTGAATCTTTTGGTTCTTCAATGGTTGGAAAACTCAAAGGAATATTAGCAGCTGCAGGTATTGGCGCAATAATCAAGCAGACACTTGATGCTGGTGGAGCATTACAACAGTCTTTTGGCGGTCTTGATACTTTATATGAGGAAGCAAGCGGAGCAGCCAAGCAATATGCAAGAGAAGCAGCTGCAGCAGGAATCTCAATGAATGACTATGCAGAGCAAGCAGTTTCTTTTGGGGCTTCTTTAAAGTCTGCGTTTGAGGGAGATGTAGGAGCAGCTGCAGAAGCAGCTAATACTGCAATACTTGATATGGCAGACAATGCGGCCAAAATGGGAACTCCGTTGGAAAGCATCCAAAATGCTTATCAGGGATTTGCAAAAGGTCAGTACAACATGCTAGACAACCTAAAACTAGGTTATGGTGGCACAAAAACTGAAATGGAGCGCTTGCTTAAAGATGCAGAAAAAATCAGTGGTGTTAAATACAATATGGATAACTTGGGTGATGTATATGAAGCAATTCATGTTATCCAGGGCGAGTTAGGGTTGACTGGAGTTGCAGCAGCAGAGGCAAGTGAAACCTTCACAGGTTCTTTTGAAGCAATGAAAGCCACAGCAACTAACCTTATGGCAGATATAGCAACAGGAAATACTGATGCAATCTATGATGACATTCAGGCACTTTTCCAAAGTGTTGAAACGTTTGTGTTCAACAACCTGGTTCCAATGCTTAAGAACATTATTGGAAGGCTTCCACAGTTGCTTGCTAATCTTGTATATGAGGTTGGAACTGTTCTAGAAAATATAGCTTCAAACTCAGATGAGATTGTAGATTTTGCTCTTACATTAATTGTTAATTTAGTTAATGCGCTAGTACAAGATTTACCATATTTAGTTAGTGGTGTATTTACACTTCTGGGTGGACTTGTCACATCATTGCTCAATTATGATTGGGCAAGCCTTGGGACGAGTCTCATTAATAATTTCAAGGCAAGCATTGCAGATGCTTCGTACTATCTTTTAGGAGAAGACAATTCAATTATTGATGCGTTGATTAACTGGTTTACAACATCACTTCCAGCAATGGTTGAACAAGGAATAAATCTAGTATTAAGCCTTGTAGAAGGAATTGGAACAGCTCTTCCAACTCTAATCGAATCGGCTGTACCTTTGATTGTAGAATTTATAGCTAAAATTGGAGAGAATCTTCCTGCAATCATAGCAAAAGGTTTTGAACTTGTAAGTAAACTAATAGCAGGAATTATCAAAGCAATCCCTTTGCTGGTCCAGAGTGCCTTAACACTAATTAAGACATTGGTTGCAGAATTTGGTAAATATGATTGGAAGCAGATTGGTATTGATATTCTAACAGGCATCAAGAACGGAATCATATCAGCAATCAAAACTGTTGTAGAAGCTGCTAAAGAAGCTGCATCAGCAATCTTTGATGCGGTAAAAGGATTCTTTGACATTGGATCACCTTCAAAGTTGATGGCTGATGAAATTGGTCATTGGATTCCATCAGGTATTGCTGTTGGTATTGAAGGCAATATGGATAGTCTTAACAGAGCTGTTGATGACATGAACAATCAAATGCTTGCTAGTCCTCTTAATAGCATTGAACTTGCTCCAAGCCTTGGCCAAATTGCAAATTCAAGCAATGACATGGAAGCACTCACTAGAGCTATTCAAAACAATCCTACACAGGTCAATGTTGTCCTTGAGGGAGATGCAAAGAGACTCTTTAAAGCTATGCAGTCAGAAGCTACGAATTTCAATACATTAACTGGAAGAAACGCATTTGCGTAGGAGAATAAAAATGTTAGTAATTCTTGGAAATAAGGACTTAACTAAATATGTGCTTAGTGATTCATACGAAATACAACAAGAACGTAAATATAAAGAATGGACGGATGCAAACTATAAAAAGCATAGAATTTATACGGCAAGCAAGGTTGTTGGTTCATTTGGAATAATATGCGGCTCTTCTAATGGAATTAGTGCAGATGAACTGCTAAATCTAATTGCAAGCAATACAGAGAATGATGTTTTGACAATCACGATATTTATTAAAAACACAAATGCAATGGAAACAATAGAGTGCTTTTATACATTAGAAAATAAAAAATTTGATAATAAGGGGCATGTCATTTTTACTATTAAGTTGGAGGAGTGCTAATGATAAAAATATCTGAAGTCACAGCCAAAGCATTGAAAAAAGGGATTTATAGGAAAAATTTAGTTATTGATGTATTTTCCAATCAGTATGGAATGACTGACCAAATCATATTCACGTTGAATAATGAAAACATACGCGAAGACTCGTTAAAGTATAACGAAAGACTATATTCTGGAGAGCAATTTCATTATGGAAAATGTGAAGGTTCATTGATTGAATTTGAATATGTAGGAGATACGTCCATTCTTAATCATGATATTTATGTAAGTTTAGAGTGCTGGAATGAACAAAATGAAAAAGAAGATGTTCCATTAGGCAGATTTACTGTACAAAAATGTGTTAAGGATATTGATAACGAGATGTTTAAAGTAAAAGCCTATAATAGGCTTGCTGCACCTATGCTAGACCAAGATGCAAAGAATGCTATTCAGACTAAGTTTTTTGGTTCTACTTGGGTCTATTTATCGGACATAATAAATGCTCTTTTTGAAGAAAACTCTTATAGCAAAGATGGATTTGGGTATATTTATCACACATCAAGAGAAGCTGCATTATATGTCAGATGTGGCGGCAGATATAACCTTCAGGATAATAATTTTACTCCTTTCAATCATCAAAACATGGATGTGATGACGAACTTGTATCCTTATATCCATCAGATCATGTTTTTTACAGACTTGTTTCCTACATCACATTATAAATTCAAATTTTACGACAGTTCTATGGAATGGTTATATTATGACTGGTTCGAGAATGTTATAGGAACTGTTGTAGGAAGCTCAAACAGTCAAGCATTTATTAACGGATTATTTAAAACTTATAATAAAGGGCTTCTAACTGAATATGATGGATGGCGGTCAATGTTTTGTGTAAAAATCAGATTTGAAGATGGTCATGAAGAGTACTATTCGACTGTTGGAAAAACATATTATCCTGATCAGTTTGATGGAACATTGCAGGCAATGGAAAATCAATCTTTTTATAACGCTGTTAGAGTAGAGTGCGTTATTCCTTACGCGTTATTTTTTTCCAATTCGTCAGATTATTCAAAGTATGGATATGATGTAGGATATAAATTTGAAGATGGTTTTTCATATGTTGCAGCAGATGGAGAAACTCGAAAAATAGAATGGACATTTCCAAATCACGAGAAACCTATAACTTATAGAAAGCCATATGAAGAAGAGATTTTTTAATTAAAACTATATATTACTGATGAGCAGACAGATATAGACAATTTACAAATTGACGTCACAAATCTCCCTGATGTTACTTTTAGACAG
Source organism: Candidatus Colivivens equi (assembly GCA_018066015.1). GTDB lineage: Bacteria > Bacteroidota > Bacteroidia > Bacteroidales > Bacteroidaceae > Colivivens > Colivivens equi. The sequence goes on along the minus strand of JAGHSE010000188.1, from coordinate 2,397 downwards.
CTTTTAGAGTCTGTTCTTGAAATTAAATGCAAATTTGGAAGAGTGAACAGAACAACTAATGACATTGAGCAGATTGTACCTTCAGTAAGTAGCACAGTTCCATTAGATGATTTATATCCAAGTGATAAATTGTATCCAGGAGGAAGTAATCTGACAATTAATAAACCATTATATAGTTCGGTTTATTTAGGAACCAGATTTGATATAAGACAATTAACTGTTTCGTACAAAACAGTTGATGAATCTGGAAAAGAAGTAAATGCAGTTATTACAAGAAATATTAATCCTGATGGAACTGATGATTACGAGATAAAAGGCAACTGGTTGCTAGATAACTATGTATGGACAACAGAAAAAATAAATGAAATTGTAGACTATGTTGAGGATAAACTTTGGAATATGGATAAACAGGTATCATTTGATTTAAAATGCATAGGGCTTCCTTATATCGAGTGTGGTGATGGTATCGAAATTCATACAGGTACAAACGTAATCTCTTCATTTATTCTTGAGAGGGAAATGAATGGAATAATGAGGATAGAAGACAATTTTTACAATGGCTCAATAGATAAATATTAGGAGGATAAGCAATGGAAAAAGTTTATCAAAAAATTGATTTTGTAAATAATACTACTCCAGCCCTTAACGCAGACAATCTAAATGCAATCAGTGAGGCTTTGAATGAAATTGATACTAGAGTGGCCAAAGGATATGCCGGAGCTGTGCAAGCAAGTCTTTTGATTGACCAAATGAATCAAATCAAAGATGATACAGTAGCTCAAGCCAATGCAGTGCTATCTGGAACTGAAACTGTTGCTCAAAACGCAGAAGCTTCAGCCCAGGCTGCATTAGCATCAGAAGAGAATGCACTCACATATAAAAATGATGCAGAGGCTGCAGCTGCTCTTGCGCGAGAAACAGCAGAAAATATTGGCGCTATTATAGTGCCTAAAGGCTCAGTGCTATTTGAGAATCTTCCTAATCTGGCATCAATGGCAGTAGGAGATATGTATAACATCCTTAATGATTTTGTGACAACTGCAGATTTCATTATTGGAGTAGGATTTCCTTATCCTCTTGGCACTAATGTGTATAAGACTCAGGGAGGCCTTCTTGATGTCTTTGCTGGAGCCGTGCGAGTCGACAATGACACTATTAAGTACAATGCAGCTGGCCAGTTAACGCTTGCACTGGATGATGCGGAAAGTGAGGGATTCTGATGAGTGATAGAAAAATTATTCTAGGAACCACTTTGAAGGCAATTGCAGATGCGATAAGAAATAAGTTAGGGACATCAAAACTCTATAAGCCTAGCGAGATGGCAGAAGCTATTGAGTCAATAAGCACAGGAACAGATGTCTCAGATACAAGTGCAACTGCAGATGATGTAGTCCTGGGTAAGATATTTCACCTTGCGGATGGCTCTCAAGCAAGCGGATTGCTTGCGGAGAATGAGATTTTTGCTAATTGGAGCGGAAAAGACCTAAATCACGGAGTGACCGAAGGCTATTCAAGAGGAAGTAAGACCGCTATTACAAGCCTAACAGAATTAACACCTAGCAACACTTCACCAGCATCTATCACAAGCGGTGGAAGATATTATGCGAAGTCCAGTGGTTATGCAATATCAAGCTATTCAAGTACAAACAAAGTTCCTTCAGAGAGTGGAACGTTATTTACAAAAGGTTGGAATTATATGACTCTTGATGGATATTGTTATAACCGCAAACCAAATAGCGGTAAGCAATGCATATTTGGAGAGGTTACAGTTTCAAACAGTACAACTGTGACAATAAATTGTGGATTTCAGCCGAATATTATTTTCTTCTTCTTAAATCCATATTGCGCCAAAGTATCTGCTTCACCAAATCAGTTCTACAACGGAATATGTACTTTCTACAAAAGCGATGTTGGAGAACACTCGTGGAGAAAGGGATACAACGCAACCAATTCACAACACAGTGGTACTAGCACAAGTAACACATCTTCTTATATCGGAATTACTTCGGACGGATTTACTTATACCACGGGTTCAGCATTCACCAATTATGGTGGTGGAAAAGCAATTTATCTTGCTGTTAAGTATTAGAAGGGAGCAAAGACAAAAAATCAAGGGAGGATAAAATATTGAGTGATCAGGCATTTGCTATTTTTCAAGTAACCTATTCTTTGGTTATGACGAGTGCTGTTGGCTGTATAGCAGCATTTCTCAAAAGTCATTTTTCAGCCAATAAAAATAGTAAGCAGGCAGATATGCTTCTGCTGAGGCTGGCATTGATTAATATTCATGATGAATCAATGGCTCAGGGATACATAACTAGATATTCATTTAAAACCTTCAATGAAATATGGGAGTTGTATCACACGGGTTACAAAGGCAATACACTCACAGATAAA
>JAGHSE010000404.1 GCA_018066015.1 Candidatus Colivivens equi | reverse complement strand
GCCAATGCAGATTTTTGCTTGATTTCTAACTGCAACACTAAGTTAAGTGAAAAATCTGACATGGCAAAATCCTGAGCAACTTTTTGTTGCTCAGGGTATTAAAAAGTATAAATTACATTAGTGTTGCAGAATTAAGGATTTATTCTTTGCACTTTCGCGATTTTTATCTAAATTTGCTCAAAATTTATGAGCATATATGAAGCTCGCATTAGTATTTGTATTTAGTATTATTTTTTTATGGTTGAGAAGATTCACATTTTAGACAGAGATTTTGCATTGAGTATTTCCTCTGAGATTATTCAAGAAAAAGTCAAAGCTGTAGCTGACAAGTTAAACAAAGACTATGCTGGCAAAAATCCAGTAATGGTATGTATATTAAATGGTGCATTTGTGTTTGCTGCTGATTTAGTTCGATATATCAACACTTTTCAACCTGAAATCTTATTTGTCCGTTTTGCATCTTACGACGGAGTAAAATCTACAGGTAATGTTCGTGAATTGATGGGGCTTAATGCCAATTTAGAAGGGCGTGACGTCATTATTGTAGAAGATATAGTTGATACAGGTACTACAATGAAAAATATACTTCCACTTTTTGAATCAAAAGGGGCTTCCAATATTGCTATTTGCTCATTTCTACTTAAACCAGACAAATTTAAAGTGGATTTAAATATTGACTATGTTGCTATGGAAATTCCTAATGATTTTATAGTTGGATATGGTTTAGATTATAATGGTTTTGGACGCAATTATAGAGATATATATAAGGTGTTAGATTAAATTAATTTATAATATGAAGAACATAATTATCTTTGGAGCTCCTGGTTCTGGTAAAGGAACATATAGTGATGAAATCGTGTCACGATATGGAATGGGACATATCTCAACAGGCGATGTACTTCGTGCAGAAATCAAGAATGGAACAGAATTGGGTAAGTTGGCAAAAGGCTTAATAGATAAAGGTCAGTTGATTCCCGATGACGTAATGGTGAATATTCTTGCAAAAGTCTATGATGAAAAAGTTCCGGGCAAGGGGGTAATATTTGATGGATTCCCTCGTACAATTACTCAGGCAGAAGCTTTGAAGAATATGCTTGCAGATCGCCATCATGAGTTGGGAAATATGATAGAACTTATAGTTGACGAAGAAACACTAATGTCTCGCTTATTAAATCGTGCAAAGGAGCAAGGACGTGCTGATGACAATGAGGAAACAATTAAGGCTCGTTTTCAAGTATATCACAATCAAACAGAACCTCTTGCTGAATGGTTTGAGAAAGAAGGAATACGTCATACATTTACGTGGAAAGGTGATAAAGATACAATGTTAAAGGAGATATTTGCATTCCTTGACACTCAGCAATAACTCTTCCTAATTTCATTTTTGTTATGTCAGATAGTAATTTCATAGATTATGTAAGGATATATTGCCGTTCGGGAAAGGGTGGGCGAGGTTCTGCTCATATGCATCGTGCTAAATATGTACCTAAAGGAGGTCCTGATGGAGGCAATGGCGGTAATGGTGGTAGTGTGATTATGCGGGGTAATCGTAACTACTGGACATTATTGCATCTAAGATACGAACGTCATGTTTTTGCTGAGCATGGCGCAGATGGCTATGAAAATAGAAGCTCTGGCAAGAAAGGTGCTGATAAAATTATTGATGTGCCACTAGGCACGATGGCTTTTGATGGTGAAACTCATGAATTTTTAGGTGAAGTCACCGAAGATTCTCAGGAATTAGTCCTTCTCAAAGGTGGTAGAGGAGGATTAGGCAATTTTAATTTTGCTACTCCTACAAATCAAGCACCACGTTATGCTCAACCTGGTGAACCTGCGCAAGAACAAGAGATAGTACTTGAATTAAAACTTTTAGCAGATGTTGGTTTAGTTGGCTTTCCTAATGCAGGAAAATCTACCCTTGTGTCATCTATTTCTGCTGCAAAACCAAAAATTGCTAATTATCCTTTTACAACTTTGGAACCATCACTTGGTATCGTACCTTATCGAGACAACAGATCGTTTGTAATTGCTGATATTCCGGGTATCATTGAAGGTGCTAGTCAAGGAAAAGGTTTGGGCTTGCGATTTCTTAGACATATTGAAAGAAATTCATTACTTCTATTCATGATTCCTTCTGATTCGGATGATATTAAAAGGGATTATGAAATATTGCTCAATGAATTGGCTACATATAATCCTGAATTGCTTGAAAAAAAACGTGTACTTGCTGTGTCAAAATGCGATGTCATTGACGAAGAATTACTTCAAATGCAAAAAGAGTCATTGCCTAGTGGGATTAATACAGTTTTTATCTCTGCTGTTTCAGGGTATGGACTAGATACACTTAAGGATTTACTATGGCAAGAGCTTAATCAATAAACTCGTGACAGAAACTTGGTTATTAGGACAAACTGGTGAGGAACTGGCTGCAAATTATCTTTCAAAGCACGGTTATCAAATATTACATCACAATTGGAATCTCCATAAAGGTTGTGAGTTAGATTTGGTTGCAAGAAAGGATGGCGAACTTCATTTCTTTGAAGTGAAAACACGCCGAAAGGTTTCTCAAATATATGGCGGTCCTGAATCTGCTGTAAATGCAGAAAAGCAACGTCATATACAGGCTGCTATTTCTTATTATATTTCATACTATAAATTTGAGCCTGACACTACATTACACTTGGATGTAATAAGTGTTGTATATCGTAATGAAAGCGATTACGACATAAAAATATACGAAGACGTGTATTTCTTTGAGTTTAGTCGTTCTCCCTATAAAGGAAGAAGGCGTGGATGGAGATATATGTAACTGCTTTAGCTCCGTTTTTAACATTTTAACCTTTTAATTTAAGGTGGGTTCTATAAATTCAGTTCCTGCATTTTCTGCCTCACCTCAGCATAGTTCAAACAATTTTGACTCTGCATTCGGTTCGTTGAAAATTCATTTCTTGCGATTTTGACTTTGTTTTCCTCCTTCGCACCTCGGCAATGCCAAGCAAGCTTGCAATTGCTCTCGGTTTGTCGTCGGTTGAGGTTTGTTCCGAGCAGATTGCTGTGCGGAAGGAGAGCCTTCAGCCCAAAATAAGGACGTAGCTGGCAAAGCCAGTGATGCGGGCATCATGACTGAC